>JAFDAW010000040.1 GCA_019313605.1 Deltaproteobacteria bacterium | reverse complement strand
CACCGCTGGCTGCGTTGCTCTCAATCGCCCTAGCGCTGCTAGCTGGAGAAGTCTTCGACTTCTCTTTGCGTCGTCGCCAGACCCTTTGGGTCTGGCTCCTAGGGCTCAATCGAGCGCCTTGCCAGCAGCGCGCATCGACGCTCGGACCTTACCGCGACAGTCTTGGGTCAAGCTCCTAGGGCTCGGCGCTACTTCATTCCCAGACCGAACCGCGGTCGCTCAATCCCATGTCGATCAAGAGCTGGACTTCCGAGCGAAGCTGCTCGTTCATTCTCGAGATCAGCAGTTCATCCGAGGCGACATCGGGCGCCAGGTGATCGATCGAAATCGGCTCGCCGATCCGAATCACCCACTTGGTCGGCAGCGGGAGAAACCCGAGCGGGCCGAACAACGGAAAAGTCGGAGTGACCGGAAGAAATGGCAACCCCACCGCCCGCGCCGGGGCGTTCCATTTGAACAAGATCGGATGGGCCTCCTCCGCGCCGACGACGCCGATCGGAATGATCGGAATCCGCGTCTCGAGAGCCACGCGCACCACGCCACCCCGTCCGAAACGCTTGAGCCGGTAGCGTTCGCGAAACACTTTTGCGGCACCCTTCTGCCCCTCGGGAAAGACCAGAACGCTCCCGCCCGAGCGAATCAATCGCTCCGCGTTCTCTCGACACGCCCGCACACCGCCGAGTCGCGCGAGGTAGGGCTGCACAAATGGAAGTGTGATCAGCCAGTCGGCAACCATGAAACGCGGATGCAGCTTCGGTCGCTTCCGCCAGATGGCGTGGGAAACCATCAACCCGTCGTAGGGCAGCAACCCCGAGCGATTGGCGACGAGCAGACATGGACCGGTGTCGGGGATCCGATCGATCCCGTGAAGTTCGATTCGCCAGTAGCGTTCG
This sequence comes from Deltaproteobacteria bacterium, assembly GCA_019313605.1. Taxonomy (GTDB): domain Bacteria; phylum Myxococcota_A; class UBA9160; order UBA9160; family SMWR01; genus JACZVU01. Next base: position 25,442 of record JAFDAW010000040.1, on the reverse strand, counting down.
TAGAGCAATTCGAGCAGCGGGCGCGCCCGGCGCAATACGATTTCGTCCATACCGAACTCATCGACTTCGCCGGATCGCTCGCTCATCCCCAGCGTGCTCACACGACGCTGGATCTGCTGGATGATCTCCATCCAGTCGATCCTCTCGACGGAGGGCCGCTCTCGCTCGGGGAAGCGGCTGCGAATCTCTCCGCGAAGCCCGTCGAGCGCTTCTCGAAGTTCGGCGCTCAGCACGTCGGGCGACTCGGTGCCGATCTCTTCGCTCATCGCGCCCTCCCCGTCACCGGTAGCGCCTCATGCGCCGCGTAGAAACGAACGACATCCAGGCTTCGCGGGTCGTATAAACCGGCTCACCGAAAGCATCCCAGCCGCGCTGCCCGTCGGCCACCCAGAGGTAGCGCAGGTAGTCGTAGAAACCTTCGGGTGAGTCTCCAGTCTGACCCTGGGACGGATAGTTGGCCATCCGGTAGAGGATCGTGGGCGGCGTGGGCAGAATCCGCTTACCGGCGATTCGAAGAATCGTCGACAGGGGCAGCACACCCGGGCCGACCACATTGAACACACCGGGGTGTTGATGGAGTGTCGCGGTTTCGAGCGCGTGAACACAGTCGTCTTCGTGGATGAACTGCATCAGCGGGTCGTATCCCATCAACTTGGGGACGAGCGGTCGTGAAAAATAGCGCACCACATGATCCGTGTAGGTGGGCCCGAAGATCCAACAATTTCGCAACACGGTCACGTCGGTGTCGGGATTGCGCGAGCGCCATTTCTCGAGCAGCGACTCGACCTGAATCCGATTGGAGACCGAGTGCGAGGCGGGGTGTCCACGCAGCGGATGCTGCTCGGTCAGGAAGTTCGGATTGTCGGGCCAGGGGCCGTAGAGCATCGTGCTCGACGTGACGACCAGCCGCTTGACCTTGGCGGCCGCGCAGGCATTCATCACGTGGAGGCTTCCGATCGTCTCGAGTTCGTGATCCATCTCGAGATCTGCCGTCGGCTCGGACCGAAAGGCGGTGTGGACGACGACTTCGGCTCGCTCCTCGGCGAGCACCTCGGCGACGCGGCTATCGGAAGTGGGTTCCGTCAGATCGACGGTGTGAAAGCGCACGAGCGGATCGAGCCGGAACGGGCGGCGGCGATCCATACCCACGATTCGAATCTTGGGCGACCGCCGCAGTAGGCGTTTGACGAGAGAACGCCCCAGATAAGAGCCGAGCCCGGTAATGGCGATGACGCCAGGTGAATTCAACGGTCCTCGGGGAAGCGACGCAGTGGGTTCGCGAAACCGCGCCTCGCTGCATTCCGAACCCTCAGATACCATGCCGCGCGATGCCCGCCAAGCGTAAGACAGCCGTTGTCGAGGACAAGCGGTTTCTCGACCACCGCGGTCCCGCCGGTCATCCGGAGCGCCCCGAGCGAATCTCCGCAGTCGGGGCCGCGCTCGATGCACGCGGCGCAGCACTGGGGCGATTTGCACCACGTGCCGCAACGCCCGACGAAATCCTCCGCGTGCACAGCCGCGAACACCTCGAACAAGTCGCCGAGGCCAGCCAGCGTGCGCCCGCATTGCTCGACGCGGACACCTACGTTTCTGCCAGGAGCCTCGAGGTGGCGCTGCTGGCCGCCGGCGGCACCACAGAGCTCGCGCTTCGCGTGGCGCGAGGCGAGCTGGATAGCGGCCTCGCGGCCGTTCGACCGCCTGGCCACCACGCCGAGAGCGATCGCGCGATGGGTTTTTGCCTGTTCAACAACGTCGCGATCGCGGCGCGCGCGCTCCAGGAACAAGAATCCGTCGACCGGATCATGATCCTCGATTGGGACGTTCACCACGGCAACGGCACCCAACATTTCTTCGAGAGCGATCCGTCGGTCCTCTACGCATCGACCCACCAGTTCCCGTTCTACCCGGGGACCGGCGCCGTCGGCGAAATCGGCGTCGGCCGAGGCGAGGGATCCACGTTCAACGTTCCGCTTCCGGCCGGTTGCGGCGATCACGAGTACGTCGGCGTGTTGGAGCGCCTGGTCGCACCGGCCGCGCAGTCATTTCGGCCCGAAATGATCCTGATCTCCTGCGGATTCGACGCCCATCGAGACGATCCCCTCGCCGCCATGAACGTCACGCGCGAGGGCTTCCGGGACATGGCCGCGATCGTGCGCGCACTCGCCGAGGATCTCTGCGGCGGCCGCATCGTTTTCGTCCTCGAAGGCGGCTACGCGGTCTCCGGATTGAGGGACGGCGCCAATGCCGTACTCGACGTGATGTTGGGCGAAGATCCCCCAAAACTGCCCAAAAGCGAGCCTGTTTTGTCGGATACGGTGCTCGACGCCGTCGTCGAACAGGTCGCTAGCACCCACTCACTGTAATTTTTCGAATTTTGCTGGCAGCTTAATACGCGACGCTAAGGCGAAAGTGCGCGCTCATCTTGTAGTTAATCGACGCTCAGACCACGACATCTAGTACGAGATCCCATTCCTTAAGCGGTCTTCGATAAAAATGTTGACCGGTGTACCAAAGTGGCTTATACGTGTCGCGCGGTGGGAAAAAGTGGTACAAAGTGGCGGACGCTCACTGATACCACCAAGCAGGTTTCCACTGATGTTTCGAGGCAGATTCTATCACACGATCGACGCAAAAGGTCGCGTGAGTATCCCGTCGGGGTTCCGATTGGAGTTACAGAGCAGCAACGAGCAAGCACCGATCGTGACCAACGGTGTAACCGTTGCGGGCGAGTGTCTCTGGCTCTACCGCTACGAGGACTGGTGTGAATACGAGTCCCACCTCGTCGGACTCGCTCCCGACAACCTCGACGTCCAAGCCTACGTGCGCTTCATGGTATCCGGCGCCTCCGAGTGCCCGATCGACGGCCAGGGCCGCACGCTGCTGCCGGCATTTTTGCGCGAGCACGCGAAGCTCGGGCGCGAAGTCACGATCGCAGGCGTCGGGGGGCGCATCGAAATCTGGAACAAGGCGTTGTTCGACGAAAATCAAACCAGCACCCAAGAAGACTTCCAGCGCATTGCGTCGGTGGTCGCGGGGCTGGGTGAGTGAGAGGTGCGTCGGTGGGAGGATCGAAGGTGTTTTACTCCTTCAATTGAGAGGTTGGGGTGGTGTCCCCGGAGTATCGATTCGCGGTGACCGCAAAGTCACTTGGGGGGGGCTGAGCGTTCCTGCGAATCAGATATTCCGGGGCACACCCCGGCTCCCGCCCGGCCGTCAGCCAGCAACGTAGTCCCAGTGCCGTACACGTCGACGCAAAACGAATTTTCGCACCGGCCCGTACTCCTGGAGGAGTGCCTGACCGCCCTGAAATTGCAACCTGGCGCAACCGTGGTGGATGGAACAGTGGGGGGCGGCGGACATGCGGCGGCAATTCTCGAGGGAACGGCGCCGGATGGACACTTGATCGGGCTCGATCTCGACGGTGAAGCGATTCGCGAGTCGCAGCGGCGACTCGAAAAATTTGGAGAGCGGGTCACGCTGGTTCAGGAATCATTTCGCAATCTCGACGCCGTACTCGCGCACCTCGAGGTGCCGGAAGTCGACGCCGTTCTGCTCGACCTCGGCGTCTCATCGCATCAACTCGACTCCCCGCAGCGCGGGTTCCGCTTCGCGACCGAAACCTCGGAAGAGACTCCACTCGACATGCGGATGGACCAGGAATCGGGAACGACCGCCGCGGACCTGCTGCGTCGCGCAGATCCCGAGCAGCTCCAAAAGTGGTTTTCGAAATACGCCGATCTCCCGGGATCGCGAAAGCTCGCGCGCGTGATCGTCGAGGCCCGTCAACGCGCACCCCTTCGAACGGCGGCCGATCTTCGCGCCGTAATCGCAGAGGCCCGGATCGGACGTGGTCGCCGACACGATCCGTCCACCCTCGTCTTCCAGGCGCTTCGCATGGCCGTCAACGACGAGGCCAACGCGCTCACGGAAGGACTCGAGGCTGCGATCGAGAGCCTGCGTGTCGGGGGTCGATTGGTGGTGCTCGCGTACCACTCGGGAGAGGATCGGATCGTCAAGAATCAGCTGCGGGGCGCCGCCCGTGGCTGCTCGTGCCCACCGCGTACACCGGTCTGCATCTGCGGCGAGAAGGTGCGGCTCCGCGTCATCACGCGGAAACCAATCTCGGCCAGCGATGACGAGCTGCGCGAAAACCCCCGCGCGCGTTCCGCAAGACTGCGGATCGCCGAGCGCGTCGCGGAAGCCTCATGAGCCGAGTCTTCGATGAAACAGCAGCGGGGTCGCATCGATCGAAGTCTTCGTTTTCGCTGAATCTGCACGCGCCGCGCAAGAGGCGCGGCCTGGGTGATGCGAAGCACCTCATCGGCCGCGACGTCGGGAACGACGCGCCGCGCAGGCGGATCCCGGTCTGGCTGATCCCCGGTGTCGCCGTTGGCTTGGTCTTCGCCGCACTCGCAATCACGCATGTCCGCGTGGAGCTGATCGATCAGGGCTACAAACGCTACAGCGCAGTGGAGCGCTTGCAGGCTCTCGAAGAAGAGCAGCGCATCCTCACCGCTCGTGTTGCTGAGTTGCGCGACCCCACACGGCTCGCGACGCTCGCGCAGAAGATGGGACTCTCACGTCCCGATCGTGTAATCGCACTGGCTCCGCCGGGCGATGAGCTGCGCCCATGAGATCGCCGCGCGCCCAGATCTCTCTCCGACGGATCGGGATCACGCGCATATTGCTCATCATTCCATTTGCTGTTCTGGGGATTCGAGCCGCTCACCTCAGCGTGGAAGAGCGGGGCATCGCGCGCGGTGAAAACCAGACTCAACGGGTGCTCGAGATCGCGCCGGGGCGCGGAGCGGTGGTCGATTCTTCTGGAGCGGAACTCGCGCTCTCCGTGGAGTCCCCCTCCGTCTACGCGATTCCCTCCTCGATCGACGACGTCGATGTCGCCGCCGCAAGACTGGCGCCGATTCTCGGCTGGAAGCGACAGAAGCTGGCCGATCGGATGCGCGACCGACAGTCCTTCCTCTTTCTCGCGCGCTGGGTCACGCCGGAGCGAGCTCAGCAGGTTCTCGATCTCGGTCTCACCGGAGTGGGCGTACTCGACGAACCGCGCCGCATCTACCCCCATCGGCAACTCGCCTCCCGGGTGGTGGGCTTCGCGAACATCGATGGTGAAGGCGTGCGCGGCATCGAGCAGCAAGAGGACGAGTGGCTGCGTGGGATGGTGCGTCGCATCCCGATCGAGCGAGACGCGCGCGGCCGAAAGCTCTGGATCGGAGGCGACTCGCAGTGGAATACGGCGGGTGGCGACGTCGCGCTCACCATCGACGCGACCCTGCAGGCGCAAACCGAGGAAGCGCTTCGAGAAACGATCAGCACTTCGGGCGCGCGCGGCGGCATCGTCGTCGTAATGGATCCGTGGACCGGCGACATCCTGGCACTCGCCGAGAGCCCGGGCTTCGATCCGAATGATTTCCGAAATCTCGACTTCGCGTCGACCCGTTCGCGGGCGTTCGCGGATGCGATCGATCCGGGCTCGACGCTGAAGACATTCCTGATCGCAGCCGCACTCGAAGAGGATGTCATCCAACTCGACGACATCATCGACTGCGAAAACGGTTCGTTCCGGGTTCCGGGCAAGACCATCCACGACCACCATCCCAACGGCGAGCTGACCCCGGCCGGAGTCCTTCGCGTCTCGAGCAACATCGGAGCCGTGAAGATCGCCTACCTGCTCGGGCGCGCTGACCACTACCGCGCTCTGCGGCGGTTCGGTTTTGGCGGCGTCACCAAGAGCCAGTTTCCGGGCGAGTCGGCGGGCTTGCTGCGGCCGTGGAAGAAGTGGAAGCCGGTCGACCATGCGACGATCGCCTATGGCCAGGGCATCAACGTGACACCAATCCAGCTCGCGGCCGCGACTTCCGCGCTCGCGAACGGTGGGCTCTGGGTACAGCCGCGCCTGGTCTCCGCGAAACGGGCTCCGGGCGGAGATTGGCGCACGAGTCGACCGGAGCCCGGACACCGCGTCATCCGCGAAGAAACCGCTGATGCGATCCTCAAAATGCTCGAGGGAGTCGTTTCACCCGAGGGAACCGGCAGCCTCGCGGGATTGAAGGGCATCCGGGTGGGCGGAAAGACGGGAACACCGCAGAAGTACGACCCCGAATCGAAAACCTTCTCGCAAGATCGCCACGAGGCGTGGTTCATGGGCGTCGTCCCCGTAGACGCACCCAAACTCGTCATCGTCGTGCGCGTGGACGAAGCGCGAAGGCCCGCGCATACGGGCGGGGCCACTGCAGCGCCGCTGTTTGCACGCGTGGCGGCAGCGCAGCTCACACGGTACGGAATCTTCACCGAGCCCGAGCGAAGCCAGGGGCAGCCGCGCCCGGCGGTCATCGTCGCTCAAAACGAATCCCTTCCCTCCGTCTCCGCAGCGCCGAAAAAAACCACACCTCGAACGCAACCGAGTACCGCACGCCCGCCGAAGCCGAGTGCTGCGCGCGCATCGAAGCCGAGTTCCACGCGCCCATCGCAGCCGACCACCGTGGCGCGGCTCACGAGTCTCGGAGATCGCGTGCTACTGCCGGATTTTCGAGGTCAAACGATGGATGAAGTCAGGCAGATGACGGCGGGGCGAATCCAGGTGAAGATTTCTGGCCAGGGGCGAGCCGTCAGCCAGCAACCGCCGCCGGGCACGGTCTTCGCGCTCGACAGCGGCCCGGTAACGATTCGATTCGAGACTCAGCTGGCGATGAGCGGTGAGGGGGAGATCTGATGCTCCTCTCCTTACTGTTGGAAGCATTGCCCCCCGAACTCCAACTCAATGGCTGCGAATCCAACGCCGCCACTCGCGAGCTCGAGATTCGCGGAATCTCCTACGATTCGAGGCGGGTCGAAGCCGGCGACCTCTTCTTCGCGCTGCGCGGTGAATCGAGCGATGGACACGATTTCCTCGCGGCGGCTTTCGAACGCGGTGCGGTGGCGGCGATCGTCGAGACCGTGCCGGCCGATTGGGATGCTGCGGATCGCCCTGTCATCGCCGTGCGGGACAGCCGCCGAGCGCTCGCCCCGATCTCGACGCAGTTCTTCGACCATCCCGCATCCGAACTCACGCTGATCGGCATCACCGGAACCAACGGCAAGACGAGCACCACCTACCTCGTCGAATCGATTCTCGAGCGCGCGGGCCTTTCGTCCGGGGTGATCGGAACGCTCGACATCCGCTACGCGGGAGAGAAACAGCCCGCCGTCAACACGACGCCGGAGAGTTACGAAATCCAACGCAGCCTGCGCGCGATGCGCGACCACGGCGTCACCTGTGCGGTCATGGAGGTCTCTTCCCACGGCCTGGCACTCGATCGCGTTTGGGGTTGCAAATTCGCGATCGCGGCAATGACCAATATCAGTCAGGATCATCTCGACTTTCACGAATCGATGGACGCCTATCGGGACGCCAAGGTCCGGCTCTTCGACACCTACTTGCACACCGGTGGCGCAGCGGTGGTGAACATCGATGATGCGAGCGCCGACACTTTCGTCCGCGCCGCGGGCCGATCCGGTGCGAAGCTCGTTCGCGTGTCGCGCAAGAACGAGAGCGAGAGCGCCGCGGATGTCCGGCTCGAACACGCCCAGGTCGCGTTGAACGGCACCGATGCGCGGATCGCGCTTCCGGGCGGAGCACTCGATCTGCGAATCCCGCTCGTGGGCGATTTCAACCTCGAAAACACCCTGGTCGCGTGCGGCATCGCGATCGCGCTCGAAATCGATCCCAAAGTCATCGCGGAGGGCATCGAGAACTGCCCGCAGGTTCCCGGGCGCGTCGAGCGGGTGCAAACGACGCGAGACGGCGAGCCGGTAGTCGTCGTCGATTACGCGCACACGCCCGATGCAGTCGAAAAACTGCTCGCGACGCTGCGGCCACTCGCCAAAGAGCGGCTGATTGCGGTCTTCGGATGCGGCGGCGATCGCGATCGCGGCAAGCGCCCGCGGATGGCGGAAGCCGTGGTGCGCTGGAGCGATCGGATCGTGGCCACCAGCGACAACCCGCGGTCCGAAGATCCGCTGCAGATCCTGAAAGACGTGGAGGCGGGGCTCGAGACGTTGCGGCGAGTCGAAGCCGATGCACTCGACGCGACCGATGCTTCCTACGCGATGATTTCGGATCGACGGCGTGCAATCGAAGTCGCAATCGGCATCGCTCGACCGGGTGACATGGTCGTAATCGCCGGCAAGGGGCACGAGGATTACCAGATCGTCGGGCCCGATCGCCTGCACTTCGATGACCGCGAAGAGGCGCGCAACGCGCTGCTCGCGAGGAGTTCACAATGACGCTCGCCTTCCGTGTCAAAGATGCGCTGCGCTGGACCGGGGGTGCCCTGGTGGCCGGCGATGTCGCAACAGCCCTCTCGGGAGTTTCGATCGACTCTCGCACCGTAAAACCCGGCGAACTCTTCTTCGCAATCGTGGGCCCGAGCCACGACGGACACAAATTCCTCGAGAACGCCCTCGGTCGGGGGGCTTCCGCACTGATCGTCGAACGCGGCCGCACGTTGCCCGACGTGCTGGCAGTTCCCGTCATCACAGTCGAAGACACCACGCGCGCACTGGGGTCCCTCGCCGCGGGCCACCGCGCGGAATTCGACGGCCCCGTCGTCGCGATCACAGGCAGCAATGGCAAGACGACCACCAAGGAAATGTGTGCGGCGATCCTGTCCGTGAGTGCGCCCTGTCATCGAACGCCCGGAAATCTGAACAACCAATACGGGCTTCCGCTCACCCTGCTCGGCCGAAGCGAAGCCGACCGCTCACTCGTCGTGGAACTCGGGATGAATCACCGCGGCGAAATCGCGCAGCTCGTAGAGATCGCGAAGCCGACCGTGGGCGTGATCACCAACGTCGGAACCGCGCACATCGAATTCCTGGGCAGCCGAGAGGAGATCGCCCGAGAAAAAGGCGACCTGGTCGAACAGCTCCCCGCAGAGGGAACCGCGGTCCTCAACGCAGACGACCCGCTCGTGCTCGCGCAGCGAGATCGCACGAGTGCGCGCGTGATCAGTTTCGGGACCGCGATCGACGCGGACGTGCGCGGCGGGGATATCGAATGGATCGACGACCGGGGTTATCGATTCGAACTCGAAACGCCGGTGGGAAGGGGCACGGTCGAGGTACAGGGGCTGGGGCCCACGACGGTCATCAACGCGCTGGCGGCGGCAGCGGCGGCGCTCGCAGCAGGTGCATCGATCACAGACATCACCAAGGGACTCGCCAACTATCAGGGCATCAAGGGGCGCCTCGAACGGCGAGAACTAGCGGGCGGGATCACACTCGTCGACGACACCTACAACGCGAACCCGCAATCGATGGAGGCCAGTTTGCGCCTGCTCGCAGAACTCAAGGGCACCCACCGCGCCGTGGCCATCCTGGGTGACATGGGAGAACTCGGCATCACAGCCGAGCCTGCCCATCAGGGACTCGGCCAGCTGGCGGCGACGCTCGGGATCGACCTCCTGATCGCGCTGGGAGCTCGCGCCCAGACCGTGACGGCTGCCGCGGTCGAGTCAGGCATGGATCCGGCGCACGCCGTCGTCGCGAGCGATCACGGCGACGCGAGTGAGCGCGCCTGTGACTTCCTACGAGAACACGATGCGGTGCTGGTGAAGGGATCACGATCGATGCGAATGGAACGCGTCGTCGAAGCGATCGCCTCCGAGAAGGGAATCTGAATGCTCTATCACTTGTTCTTCCGATTCGCTTCCGAGTTCGGTCCGTTCAACGTCTTTCGCTACATCACGTTCCGAACCGGTGCTGCCACACTGACCGCGCTCTTTATCGCCTTCATGGTGGGACCGCCGCTCATCCGATGGCTCGAACGCATGCGAGTGGGGCAACCCATCCGCGACATCGGCCCCGACCACCAGAGCAAAGAGGGCACGCCGACCATGGGCGGGCTCTTGATCCTGCTCTCGCTGCTCGTATCGGTGCTGCTCTGGTCGAACCTCGACAACCGCTTCGTCTGGATCGTCATCGGCATCACTTCGGGCTACGGGTTGCTGGGTTTCATCGACGACTATCGCAAGGTCAAAGAGGGCCACCACGGCGGGATTTCGGCGCGTGCCAAACTCTTCTGGCAGACGCTGATGGCCATCGGAGTCGCACTCGCGATCTACAACCATCCGGATTTCGACGCCCATCTCGCCGTGCCGTTCTTCAAGAACTTCACGCCGCATCTCGGCGTCTTCTACGTCCCCTTTGCGGCGTTCGTGATCGTGGCGACGAGCAACAGTGTCAACCTGACCGATGGCCTCGACGGGCTTGCGATCGGGCCGGTTCTGGTTTCGGCGGGAACCTTCTTGATCCTCGCGTACGCGGCGGGCCACGCCGGAATCGCCGATTACCTGGCCATCAAGTACGTCCCCGGCAGCGGACACCTCACGATCTTCTGCGGTGCGTTGATCGGCGGCGGGCTCGGTTTTCTCTGGTTCAACGCATCCCCCGCACAGCTCTTCATGGGAGACGTGGGCTCCCTCGCGCTCGGTGGCGCGCTCGGAACGATAGCCGTGTTGATCCGGCAGGAATTTCTGCTCCCGATCGTCGGCGGGATCTTCGTCGTCGAAGCGCTCTCCGTGATGATCCAGGTGGCGTCGTTCAAGATGACCGGGAAACGCGTGTTTCTGATGGCGCCGATCCACCATCACTACGAACAACTCGGCTGGCCCGAACAGAAGATCGTCGTCCGCTTCTGGATCGTGTCGGCCATCTTGGGGCTCGTGGCTTTGTCCACGCTGAAACTTCGCTGATGGAAGGAATCGAGAATCAAAAGGTTCTGGTGCTGGGGCTCGGAGCGACCGGGCGCAGCGCCGCCAATTTCTGCATTGCCCGGGGAGCGAGTGTCCTGGCTGCGGACGAGCGCGCCAAAGATCCCAGTAGCGAACTCGAGGAACTCGACCCGCGCGTGGAGTGCGCTTTCGGTCAGCCCTTTCCCGATCCCGGAAAATTCGATCTCGTGGTTCCGAGCCCGGGCGTCCCTCCCGAGCGCTACCGCGATCGAGCACAGCGCGTCTGGGGTGACATCGAACTCGCCTATCGATCCATCTCCGCGCCGATCATCGCGGTGACCGGAACGAATGGAAAATCGACCACCGTCTGCTTGCTCGAGGCGCTGCTCTGCGCGGCAGGTGCCCGCGCCCGTGCCGCGGGGAATCTCGGAACGCCCGCACTCGAACTGGTCGGCGAGCCGCTCGATTTTGCGGTTCTCGAAATCTCATCCTTCCAACTCGAGACCGTAGAGACGTTCCGACCTGCGGTGGCCGTCATCTTGAACATCACACCGGATCACCTCGACCGTCACGCCGACTTCGACGCCTACACGTCCGCCAAGGCGAGAATCCTCGTGAACCAGCGCAGCACCGATACCGCGGTGCTCAATTTCGACGACCCCGCCGTGGCCGCACTCGCAGAGAATGCGAGCGGGCGCGTGTTTCCGTTTCGAACCCAGGAAGCCGTTTCGCCGGGTGCATTCCTGGATGCGGGCAGCGTCGTTCTCTGCAAAGAGGACGCCGAGCCGATTCGGATTTCGCTCGATGGGATGCAGCTGACTGGACTTCACAATCGGGAGAACGTCCTCGCGGCGCTCGCTGCGGTGTACGCGGTTGGAGTCGATCCCCGATGCGCTGCAGACGCATTGGCGTCGTTCGCGAACCTCCCCCATCGCTGCGAGCTCGTGGGGCAGATCCGGGGCGTGCGCTACGTCGACGACTCGAAGGCCACCAATCCCGGCGCGGCGATGTGCTCGTTGGCGGGCTTCTCCGAAAACCTCATCTGGATTGCAGGCGGCCGAGACAAGAATCTCGCGTTCGATGAATTGGCGGGGACGGCCGCCTCGCGGGTTCGCGCCGCCGTGCTGATTGGCGAGAGCGCGCCGAAGCTCGAAGCCGTTCTCGCAGGGCGCATGGACGTTTTCAATGCAGCTTCACTCGAAGAAGCCGTGCAGCGCGCGTCCCAACTCGCAGAGTTGGGAGACGTGGTGCTGCTCTCACCCGCGTGCGCGAGCCAGGATCAGTTCCGCGATTTCAACGAGCGGGGTGAGCGATTTCGCGCTGCGGTTGGCGAACTTCAAACCCGGGAGGTTTCATGAGCCGTCCGGTCCCGCGCCGCTATTCGCCGCGATCGAACGCCAACGGCGCAGTCCACAAGCCCCGCGCCCTCGCCGCCAACGCGCTCGACGGCGGAGTGATCGCCGCATTTTCGGTTCTCGCGGGGGCCGGCCTGGTCATGATCTACAGCCTCACCGCGCCGCTTTCGGACGCGAGCGCGCTGCCTCCCCAATTCATCCGCCAGTTGGTGACGCTCGTAACGAGCATCCTGGTGCTGATCGCGGCACTGCGCGTTCCACTGGCTGTGTGGCGTCGACTCGCACTGCCGCTCTGGGGGGTTTCGGTCGCCTTGCTGTTCGCGACCCTGATCATCGGGATCGAAGTCAACGGGGCCCGGCGCTGGCTCGCACTCCCCGGGTTGCGCCTTCAAGCCGCAGAGATCGCAAAGTTCGCAACGGTTCTCGCGGTTGCGGTGCTGCTGACCTCGCAACGGTTCTCGCGGTTGCGGTGCTGCTGACCGCAAAGCCTTCGCGCAAAACGCACCTGAAGCCCATCTTCGGCGCTGCCGCTCTCTGCGTTCCTCCGATTGCGCTCCTCTTGCTGCAGCCGGATTTCGGGAGTTCCCTGGTCCTGTGCGCTGCGGTCGGCGTCCTGCTCTTCGCGGCCGGCACTCCGATGCGCTACCTGATTCCGCCCGCCGTGCTCTCGCTAGGTGGTGCTGCCGTCTACATCGCGCTTCGACCCTACGCGCATCTGCGTTGGATCGGATTCTTGGATCCCTGGGCGACTGCAACCCGCGAGGGCTTCCAGCTCGTGCAGTCCTTCGTGGCCTTCGCTCGCGGGGGCATCTTCGGAGTTGGCCTGGGCGGCGGGCGACAAAAACTCTACTACCTGCCCGAGGCCCACACGGACTTCATCCTCGCCGGCATTGCGGAAGAACTCGGTCTCATCGGCGTTCTGGCCGTGCTCGGCGCGTTTGCCGCACTCGTCTGGGCGGGGGCGCGAATCGCACAACGCGCGCGCGAGCCGCTCGCAGCGCTGGTTGCGATCGGAATGACCTCCCTGATCGGAATTCCGGCGGCCATCAACGCGAGCGTGGTGATGGGATTGCTTCCAACCACCGGCTTCACCCTGCCCTTCGTCTCGTACGGTGGAAACTCACTCCTGATTTGTTCGCTCGCAGTCGGGATCCTGCTTCGGATCGGCGCCTGCGAAGCGGCGCCCGTGCAAACGCGCATCTCGGACGCATCGCGCAGAAGGATCGGTCGAAGGTGACGCAAGGAACTCAAATCCGTCACTGGGTGGTGGCGGGCGGTGGAACGGGCGGGCACGTCACGCCCGCGCTCGCGCTAGCCGAGCAGATCCGCAAGCGCGGCGACGAAGTCCTGCTGATGGGATCCGAGCGGGGTCTCGAAACCCGACTCGTGCCGGAAGCCGGATTCGATCTGCTGGCACTTCCCGCCCAACCCCTCTACGGCCGCAGCCTGTCCGCGCGGGTGCAATCGATTCCGGCAACCGCCCAGGCGTGCTGGTCGGCCTGGCGCACGATGGGCTCCTTCGGTGCCGACTTCGCGATCTCCGTTGGGGGCTACGCGTCGATCCCCGCGGTGATCGCCGCGGGTCTGAGGCAGATCCCGATCGCGATCGTCGAGCCCAACGCGATACCGGGGCGCGCCAACCGCGCGACAGCGCGACTGGCGAAACTCATCTTCGTACAATTCGAACAGGCGACGGCGATTTTTGCAGAATCAGGCGCAGCGGATCGCGTGCAAGATTCCGGCGTTCCCCTACGCGAGAAACTCGTTTCAACTTTTGCGGGCGCGCAATCCAGGCGTGAAGCAGAGCCCCCGTTTCGGCTGCTCATCGCCGGCGGAAGCCAGGGCGCGCGTCAGATCAACAACGCGATGATCGAAGCCGCTCCGCAACTCGACGCGTCTCAAATCGAGATCTTTCATCAAGCGGGCGAAGCGGATCGGGAGCGCACCCAGGCCGCGTATCGAGCCGCCGGATTGAAGGCCGAAGTTGTCGCGTTCGAGCCCGACATGCCGAAGCGCTACCGCTGGGCCGATCTCGCACTGTGTCGAGCGGGCGCGCTCACCGTGGCCGAATTGGCGCTCGCAGGCCTGCCCGCGCTGCTGGTCCCCTACCCGTTCGCGGCGGACAACCATCAGGTAGCCAACGCGGCGGCACTCGTCGCGGCGGGCGCAGCGAAAATGCTCGACGAGAACCCGCTGGGTGGCACGCGCATCGTGAGTGCGCTGCACGAAGTCTTCGAAGCTCCGGCGCAGATCGCAGCCATGGGTGACAGCGCCACCAAGCTGGCGCGCCCCGAGGCCGCCGCCCGGATCGTAGAAGCGTGCGTCAAGCAGATGGAGAGTTAGCGATGGACCGTCGCATCCAGCAGATCCATTTCGTCGGAATCGGCGGCATCGGTATGTGCGGTCTCGCCGAACTGCTCCACAACCAGGGCTACCGGGTAACGGGTTCGGATCTGAAGACGGGAGCGACCGTCGAGCGTCTGCGCGGTCTGGGCGTGTCGGTTTCGATCGGGCACGAGGCCGCGAATGTCGGCAACGCCGACGTCGTCGTCTACTCATCAGCCGTACGCGAGAGCAACCCCGAGCTTCGCGAAGCCGAGGCCCAGAACATCCCCGTGATCCCGCGAGCGGAGATGCTCGCTGAGGTGATGCGACTCAAGGAGGGGATCGCGGTCGCGGGCAGTCACGGCAAAACAACCACCACGTCTTTCATCGCCCACACCCTCGACGCGGTGGGTCTGGATCCGACCGCGATCATCGGCGGCCGCGTACTCGCATCCGAGAGCGCTCCGACCGGGGCCCGGCTGGGAGCGGGCGATCTTCTCGTGGCGGAAGCCGATGAAAGTGACGGTTCCTTTCTGCGTTTGACTCCGGTCATTGCGGTCGTGACCAACGTCGACCCCGAGCATCTCGACCACTACGGGTCCTACGAGGCTCTGCAGGAAGCCTTTACGTCCTTCGCGAATCGGATTCCCTTCTGGGGCCTGTCGGTCCTCTGCTTCGATCATCCGGGCGTTCAGGCCATCGTTCCGAAAATGACACGGCGCAAGGTGACCTACGGGTTCGCGCCGCAGGCAGACCTCGTCGCGAGTGCGGTCGAAGTCGATGGAACGGGCATGCGGTTTACGGTTCACGAGCGCGGAGACGCGCTCGGCGACGTCCGCATCCGGTTGCCGGGGCGCCACAATGTGTTGAACGCGCTGGCAACCATCGCGGTAACGCGGGAACTCAACGTTCCCTTCGCGGACACCGCCGCGGCCATGGAAAGCTTTCTCGGTATCGAGAGGCGCTTCGAATCCAAGGGAGAGGCCGCCGGGATCTCCGTCTTCGACGATTACGCCCACCACCCCGCGGAGATCCGCGCGACGCTGGAATCGGCCAGAGCATTTCACCGCGGCAGGGTCGTGGTCGCGTTTCAGCCCCATCGATACAGCCGCACCCAGGATCTCTGGGAGGATTTCGTGACCGCGTTCAACGACGCGGATTTCCTGGTGATGACGGAAATCTACCCGGCCGGTGAAGAGAAGATCCCGGGGATCGAATCGGCGCCGCTCGTGGAAGCGATCCGCGCCCACGGGCATCGGAACGCCCATTTCGTCGGTGATCTCGACGCGGTCGTAGAGCGGCTTCTGGCTGAACTCGATCCGGGCGACCTCGTCCTCACGCTTGGGGCGGGAAACATCTCGACGCTTGGCGAGCGGCTGGTTGCCGGCCTGCAGGAGGAACGCGCGTGATTCCCCGCTCTGCACGCGAAGCACTCGAAGAAGCGCTCGGAGATCGAGTGCGCTTCGACTTCCCGCTCGCGCGTTGCACGTCACTCAAGATCGGCGGCCCGGTGGATGCGTTGGCGACACCCGCGACGCGAGAAGAAGTCGCGCGCACCCTCTCGATTTGTGCCGCGCACCAGATTCCGCACTGCGTGATCGGAGGGGGCTTCAACACACTCGCTCTCGACGATCGCCTCGAAGGCGTCGCGATTCAACTCGGCAAGCTGCGCGGCCTCGAAGAGCGGCCGGATTGCAGCCTGCGGGTGGAGACCGGCGTCTCTCATAGCCAACTCACGAACTATTGCATCGAGCGCGGCCTCGCCGGGCTCGAGTTCGGCTGCGGAATACCGGGGAGCATCGGCGGTTGGTTGGCGATGAACGCGGGGATTCCGGGCCGCGAAGTGAAAGACGTCGTGTTGGAGATCGAAGTGATCAGCCCGACGGGGCGTGAGGTGCGGCACATTCCGCGCACCGAGCTGCGCTTCGTCTACCGCGCCCTGCGCGGACTCGCACCGGGTTCGGTGATCTTGTCCGCGCTGTTCAGTGTGACGCTTTCTGACACCGAGTCGGTTCGCGAAGAGGTCGCTCGATTGCTGGCGGCCCGCCAGGGCTCTCAGCCTCTCAACGTTCCGTCTTGTGGATCGGTATTCAAAAACCCGCCAGGCGATTTCGCGGGCCGCCTGATCGACGCGGCCGGTCTCAAAGGTCATCGCCTGGGCGGTGCCGAGATTTCACCGATTCACGCAAATTTCATCGCGAACCGCGGGGGTGCGACGGCCGCGGATGTTCTCGCCCTGATCCAGAAAGCCCAGGCGGCGGTCTGGCAAACGGCGGGTGTGCGGCTCGTTACCGAGGTCCGGGTCATCGGAGGCAAACCATGAAGGAATTCCATCAGCCGGATCGACGGCACGCACCGGGTGAACGCCCCCAACACGGCCTTTCCCAGCGCGAACGCGTTTATTCCAAACGCCAGAAGCGCGCCCGCAAACATCTGGAACGCATGCGGAGCGAACCGCGACCACAGCCGCAGCTGCCGTTTCAGCTCGTGGTTCCGGCCGCGGTCATTGCCTCGCTCGCGATCGGTGTGCTCTTCGGCAGCCCGCTCGTCGCGACAGCCCGCTCCTGGATCGCTGGCGAACCGCTGCGCATCGAGGCGATCTCCGTGCGCGGCACCGAGCACCTGAGTCCCGCCGAAATTGCCGAGTCCACGGGGCTGCCGCTCGGTGCGGAATGGGCGTCGGTCGATCCGCGCGAGATCGAAGCGAGCCTGATCGCGCACCCGTGGATCGCCGATGCGCGCGCGGTCCGGCTTCCGACGGGGCGCCTGCTCATTCACATTGGCGAACACAGTCCGCGTGCGGTGGTCGCCATCGGCAAACCCGCGCAGGATTTTGCGGTCAACCAGGAGGGCGTGCCCTTCGCGCCTGCGGGCGGCCGGGCTCCGGCAGGGCTTCCGCGCTTGATTCCGAACGCTGCCGTCGAGCCCTCCGAACTGTTCCTTTCGGACGAGGGCGATCCGACGGGCTTCGCATTTCGACTTCCGAACCTGAAGCCGCGCATCGTATTGGGCCACGACCACTTCGACGCGCGCCTCACCAGCCTGGCTCGCCTGCTGGAAACGGGACTGGAAGAGGTCGAGGGCTCCGAAACACTGGATCTTCGCTTCGCAGACCAGGCGGTTCTGCGCGGTGCACCGTCCCCAAAAGGGGCGAAACAAGCGGCGGCGACGCGTGGACACGCGGCGTCGTCCAAAGCGAGACCGACCGGATGACGGGCGGTCCGAGCCGGCGCGTGGGAACGCGCCGCGCGGAAGTCGCTAACGGGCTTTCGCAGAAAAGGGGGGAACATGAATCGCGGTGACAATCTCATCATTGGGCTGGAT
This sequence comes from Deltaproteobacteria bacterium, assembly GCA_019313605.1. Taxonomy (GTDB): domain Bacteria; phylum Myxococcota_A; class UBA9160; order UBA9160; family SMWR01; genus JACZVU01. The sequence goes on along the minus strand of JAFDAW010000040.1, from coordinate 7,708 downwards.
ATCGGGACGACCAAGATCTGTGTGATCGTCGCCGAGCGGACCGAAAACGGCGTGGACATCATCGGAATCGGGACCCATCCCTCGCGCGGCCTGCGCAAGGGAGTCGTGGTGGACATCGACGCGACCGTGAATTCGATCAAGCAGGCCGTCGAAGAAGCGGAGCTGATGGCCGATTGTGAGATCACGTCGGTCTACGCCGGAATCGCGGGCGGCCATATCGATGGTTTCAACTCCCACGGAGTGGTCGCCGTCAAGGATCGGGAAGTTCGCGAAGGAGACATCCGACGCGTCATCGATGCCGCCAAGGCAGTCGCGATCCCGATGGACCGCGAGGTGATCCACGTGATCGCCCAGGAATTCATCATCGACGAACAGGATGGGATCCGCGAACCCCTCGGCATGAGCGGTGTTCGGCTCGAAGCCCAGATCCACATCGTAACCGCGGCGGTGACCAGCGCCCAGAACATCGTGAAGTGCGCCAACCGGGCGGGACTCAACGTGATGGACATCGTGCTCGAGCCGCTGGCGTCCGCGGAGGCTGCACTGGCCGCCGACGAGCGCGAACTCGGTGTCTGTCTGATCGACATCGGCGGCGGGACGACCGACATCGCAGTCTTCGAAGAAGGCGCCATCAAACACACATCGGTGCTGAGCCTCGGCGGCTACCACATCACGAACGACATCGCGGTTGGTTTACGCACGCCGTTCGACGAAGCCGAGCGGATCAAGAAGAAGTTCGGTGTGGCGGCTGCGCGATACCTGTCGGGCGATGACATCCTCAGCGTTCCGAGCGTCGGTGGGCGCCGCCCCCGGCAGATGTCGCGGAAGATGCTCTGCGAGATCATCGAGCCGCGCGTCGACGAGATCCTCAACCTGGCGCGCCAGGAACTCGCCAAGCAGGGACTCGAGAATCGAATCCCTTCGGGCGTGGTTCTGACGGGTGGCTGCTCTGCGCTCGAGGGAATGCCGGAACTCGCAGAGGAGGTCTTCGAGGCCCCGGTGCGGCGCGGGATCCCGCGAAACATCGGCGGCCTGCAAGACGTGGTACGCGGCCCCATGTATGCAACCGGTGTAGGGCTCGCGATCTACGGCGCGTCGCAGCAGCACGACCGCGGCCGGTTCCGGATCCGCGACGAATCCATTTTCGGCCGGGTACGGCAGCGCATGCGGGACTGGTTCTTCTCGGAGGACGAGTAATGGTGAGCGGGGAGGACCAAAAATCCCCTGGGGGATTTTTGGTGCCCCCGGGGATTTTTCGCAACTATCGAGCTAAGGTGGCACAAAAACTTCAGTTTCATGTTACATTTTGCGCGTTCTCGAGATCGCGTGGGGGGAAAAGCGATGTCCAGGAAGAAGAACCAGTCTGCAAATTCAAATAAATCGCGCCAAGCGGGGGGGGATCAACCCGCCCTCTCGGACGAGCTGATCCGTTCGGATGAAGAGCGCGAGCTCCTTCAATTCGAGGGGGGTCCGTCCCGTGCGTCGATCAAGGTGATCGGCGTGGGCGGCGGCGGCGGCAACGCCGTCAATACGATGATCGGCTCGGGACTGACGGGTGTTCAGTTCATTGCGGCCAACACGGACTCGCAAGCGCTGCAACACAACAGTGCGCCGATGAAGCTCCAGTTGGGCGACAAAGAGACGCGCGGGCTCGGTTGCGGTGCAGATCCCGACAAGGGCCGCACCTCGGCAACCGAAGTGCGCGATCGCATCCGCGAACTGCTCGATGACACCGACATGGTTTTCGTCACCGCCGGCCTCGGCGGCGGCACGGGAACGGGTGCCGCACCGGTCGTGGCAGAAGTTGCGCGCGAACTCGGAGCGCTCACCGTCGGCGTCGTCACCAAGCCCTTCCAGTTCGAAGGCCGCATGCGCATGAAGCACGCGGAACGCGGTCTCGACGAGCTCCATCGCGTCGTCGACACCGTGATCACGATCCCCAACCAGCGCTTGCTCGCACTCGCCGGCAAGGGCACCTCGGTTCGCGACTCCTTCAAACTCGCGGACGAAGTGCTGTTCAACGCCGTGCGGGGCATCTCGGACCTGATCACGATCCACGGTCTGATCAACCTCGACTTCGCCGATGTCCGCACGATCATGAACGAGATGGGCGTCGCGCTGATGGGTACCGGCAGCGCTTCGGGCGAGGAGCGCGCGGTCGAAGCAGCGCGCTCGGCGATTTCGAGCCCGCTGCTCGAGGATCTCTCGATCGAGGGCGCCCACGGCGTACTGATCAACATCACGGGCGGAGAGGATCTCTCGCTCTTCGAGGTGAACGAGGCCTCGACCCTGATCCAGGAAGCCGCCCACGAAGACGCAAACATCATCTTCGGCGCCGTGATCGACGAACAGATGCCGGCCGGTGAGATGCGGGTCACGGTCATCGCGACCGGTCTCGACGATGCGCGCGTCCGCCGCAGCCCGGATCTCGGACTGCCCTCGGATTCGCACGGGAACGTGACCCCGCTGCGGCCCGAGTCGAGCGGTGGCTCGAGCCACGTGGAGACCCTGACACCCGCGGCGACGCTGGATTCCCAACCCGCTCAGGCCGATTTCCGCGAGGTCTCGCCCTCCCAGACTCCCCTCCAACAGGAGCCGGAAGGCGAGCACGGAGCGGATTGGGTGTCGCCATTCGATGACGAGCTGGACATCCCGACCTTCCTGCGCCGATCGGCAGATTGAAGGATGCAGGGGGCTCGGTGCCCGCTCGAGTTGCACATTGATTTCCGTCCGAACTCCGTCGGAGCACTTTTCTTGGTGACAACACTCACGGAATTGGAATTTGTGTGTGCTAGCACTCAAGTGTTGGGGGGAATTTTCGAAAGAGCTAGTAGGGCCGGCTGAGAGCGTCGGCAATGAGCAAGTGGGCCGAGGGAGCCGGCCCAGAAAGCAGCCGGAGGGGAAGCGTGAGTCGAGCACTGAAGAGCCAAAAACTCTGGCTATCACTGACCTACTTGGGCCTGATTCTGCTGATGGCCCGCACCTACGCCTGAGCGGCCGGATCCTCTGCCCTCACCGGAATCACCGAGTGTGCAGACCCCGAGATTCGACCTGGGGGTCTGCTTCACACGGCTTGGAATTCACTTCCGACTCCGCCCCAGAGCGACTCGAAGCTTCCCCGCAAAAACCTTCGATCGAGACCAGCAGTTTCTGAACACACGGAGCGCAGACTCCGTGTGTCGTCTGTAGAGGTGACGAGCTTCCGCTCTCGAGAATCTCGTTGCACCATGAGCACATCCGCCGCATACGAACCTCCGTGTGCCAGGAATTCTGAAATCCTCCGGATCACTCTCCAGCGATCAGAATCACCGACTTCGGGTGTCGCAGGTCCGCCACTGCCACGACCTCGGCGTCTCCACCGCGATACTCGCGAATGACCAGTGATGGGTGCAGGATGAAGAGCGGCCGGTGCAGGGGATCGGTCACGGCCACTGAGCGGCGATCCGTCTGCGTGGCCCGCTCGTTGGCGTATTCGACGTCACGATCCGGTTCGAGTGGATACATGTGGAAGCGCGCGACGTCCCGCTGCTTCAGCGGATAGGCGATCCGGTACACGAGCAGGCCGCTGGCGACGTGGATCTCACCGTAGCTGTAACCCGCTCCCACACTGTAGATCGTGCCAGCGCGCATCCGCTCGGTATCGCGTTCGTTGCTGGCCTGCAGATACACGTAGATCAGCGCGTCAACGGCAGCGGCCTCGACGCTCGGGAACACCGTTCCGGGCCCCCAGGCCTCGAGCTTCGGCTGAGTGTCGAGATCGGCCAGGAAGTGCCCCATTGGGGCGCAACCCGAAGCCACCAGCGCAACGACCAGGCCCAATCCCATGAGTCGGATCTTGTCCATCATTTCAAGCTCCTTTCTTGAGCGGGAAACGGGCGCCTCCGGGCTTTCCCGCGGCTCATCGAGCCATTTCCGCCTGTTTTCTGACTACCAACGCATCGGATTCGAAGCTCAATCCGTTCGTGGCCTCTTCTCAGTCTTTTCTTGGCGATTTCTTCGCTCTGCCCTATCCCCCGGAGGCAAGGACGTGGCACAATCGCCCGCGGGGAACAGAAGAGCGTCAACGCTCATGCGTGTTCAATTCGGCGAGTACCAGCTCGACACCGAAACGCGAACCCTCCGGCGCGGGGGCCAGCGGATCCCGGTCCAGTCGAAGGCCTTCGACCTGCTCGCCTACCTGATCGAGCGCCGCGAGCGGGTGGTCTGCTCGGACGAGTTACTCGACGCCCTGTGGTCGGGCCTCCACGTGACTCCGGCAGCGCTCTCCACAGCCGTCCAGAAGGCCCGCCAGGCGGTGGGCGACGACGGTGAACACCAGGCGGTGCTGCACACCGAGCACGGCAAGGGCTTCCGCTTCGTGGCGGAGGTGACCGATCTCTCGGTACCCGAGACGGCTCCGCCGTCGTCGGCGCATTCCGGGTCCGAATCAGCGGGGGCCGCCCCGAAGTCACTCATCGCCGAACTCAAGCGCCGCAACGTCTTCCGGGTGGGCGTCGCCTATGGGATCGTCGCCTGGCTGCTGATGGAAATGGCGTCGGTCGTGCTGCCTACCTTCGAGGCGCCCCACTGGGTGATGAAGGTGCTCACCTTTCTGGTGATCCTTGGCTTCCCCTCCGCGCTGATCCTGGCCTGGGCATTCGAGCTCACGCCAGAGGGGATCAAGCTCGAAAAGAGCGTCGATCGTGCGGAGTCGATCACGCAGCAGACGGGCCGCAAGCTCGACTTCTCGATCATCGGACTGTTGGCACTCGCCGTCGTATTTCTGGCCGTGGACCACTACGTGCTGGAAACCGAACCAGAGCCGGCGACCGCAGCTGCCGAGCGGGTTCTTGCTGCAGAGCCGGTTGAGCTGGGAAAGTCGATCGCGGTGCTGCCGTTCCTCAACATGAGCGCGGACGCAGGCCAGGAGTATTTCGCGGATGGGATCGCAGAAGAGCTGCTCAACACGTTGGCGCAGTTCGAGGACCTGCGTGTAGTGGGCCGTACCTCCTCGTTCTCCTTCAGGAACTCCGATGCGAATCTCACGGAGATTGGCGAAGCGCTCAACGCCGACGTGATCCTGGAGGGCAGTGTGCGCAAGGCGGGTGATCGGGTGCGCATCACCGCGCAGCTGAACAACGCCAAGGACGGCTTCCACCTCTGGTCCGAAACCTACGACCGCGAGCTCACCAACATCTTCGCCATTCAGACGGAGATCGCGACGGCTATTGCGACTACGCTGCGCGTGAGATTGTCATCCGAAGATCGCGATCGACTCGCGACCGAACCCACGGAGAACCTCGAAGCCTATCAGGCTTATCTCCGGGGCAAGCGGCGTCTGGCTGCGGAGGAGACGGTCGAAGCGATCAAATTATTCGAAAAGGCCATCGATCTCGATCCAGAATTCGCGCTGGCTTATGTCGGTCTCGCAGACAGCTTCATGGTCGAAGATGACTCCGCCGGTCTGCTTCGAATGGATGTGCTTGAAAGAGCACGAGCGATGGCAAACAAGGCATTGGCGATAGACGCTAGGCTGGGAGACGCTCACGCAGTCCTCGCGCGCATCCGGTGGTTGGAGACCGATTTCGCAGGCGCCGCAGCCGCGTATCAACGCGCGGTGACGCTGGGCCCCAGCTCTCAGAGGGCCTTTTTCGAATACGGCAGTCTCTTGTTTTTCAAGTTTGGCCGGTACGAAGAGGCGCTCGCGCTCACCAAGAGAGCTGTCGAGTTGGACCCTTTGTCCGCTGAGCCAATCCAGCTGGCCGGTGAGATCCTCCGCACGCTTGGGCGCCTCGAGGAGAGCCAGAGGTGGCACGAGCTAGCGCTCGAGATCGATCCAGATTTCGCCGGAGTCTACTTTGGGGTCATGGGGCATCACTGGTTCGATACCGGGAGGATCGACGAAGCCATCATCTCGCAAAGGAAGGGCCTCATCATCGATCCAAATGCATGGAGCTACGCCATCTATGGCTGGCTCTGGCTCGAACTCGGAGACCCCGATGAGGCCGAGCACTGGATCTCGCGCGCCTACGAGATGGACCCCGAGGAGTACTACGCGATTGACGCGCTGCAAGCTCTCGCGATTTTTCGAGGGGATGATGCAGCTGCGCGGGTTTACGGCGACAAAGCCTATGAAATCCGTCCACGAGACGAACTCTCACTGACCTTTATGAGAGATCGCAGAATCAGAGAGGGACGCTATGCCGAGGCACGCGCTCTCTACGAGGAGCACTATCCCGAATTGCTGATCGAAGGGGATCCGAGAGTCGAACAATCCAACGTTCGGTACGCCGTCGATCTCGCGTTGGTCCTGGACAGGACCGGCGATCGGGAGCAATCCGAGCTGCTCCTCACGCGAAGCCTCGAGGAGCTCCGAAACACGCCGCTCATCGGCATACGCGGGTCTGCAATTTTCAACGTGCTCATCCATGCCCAACGTGGAGAGAAGCAGAAGGCACTATCGGCGCTTCGGCAGTATATCGATGCGGGCTGGCGTGGGGCGTGGTGGTGGCTACTCGAAAAACCCGAATTGGAGCTCTTGCACGACGAACCCGAATACCAGGCGATGGTCGCCGAGATCGAAGCCGACATGGCCGCTCAACTGGCACGGGTACGGGAGATGGAGCGCAACGGGGAGTTGGAACCGATCCCTGAAATCCCAGCTACGACTCAATAATTACCCTCCTCCCCGCGATTCCCCTACAGGCGTTCGACAACGAGAGAAGGTGTTCTCTCACGAAAGAGAGCCTGGCGGATGGTGACGTGGATGAGTACCCATCCAATCCACTCGCATCATGACTGAGCGGTCTAATCAAACTCCACTTTCAATTCCAGCCGGTCATCTTGCACAGCTTGAACCGTAATCGACGCGCCGCTGACCCAATCGGTGAAGGTTTCATCGAGTTGCAAGACCGGATTCGATCTCCGAGTACCCTCGATGGGATCGATGAGATTTCCATTCCGGTGAACCGATTTTGGTTTTTCGAGCATGATGCGAGCTCCTCCCAAATTCATCTAATCAGAGATGTAGGCATCAAAACCCGCGCGCCTTCGGTACTCGATATAGAAACTGGATCCATCGCCGCGGGGAATCTTGATCCCCTTCAAACGTTCATATCCGACTTCGTCGAAGCCGCGCAGGGGATTGATCGAATAAATGCCGTCCGAGGTCACTGTCTGGTAGTACCCAAACAAAGTCAGATCAGAACGAGGCGCATCCAGATCCTGTACCCAACCCATGCGCTCCAGTTGAACCAGATTGGGATAGCCGGAACCGCTTCCCATGACGTCACAGCCAGAGCCGTATGCGATGTACTGGCATGCGGGAACATCGGGACTGAGCAGGCGATCCACCTGGCCTTCGCCGCAGGACAAAAATCCGGAATGGCCCAGGCCGATCGTGTGGCCAAATTCGTGAATCAGCGTTCGTTTGATGATCGTGCTGTCACCAGTGGCAAGATAAGATTGCAAATAGTTCGAAGGGATCTCGATCTGGGATCGGAATGCATATCCAAATCCTGGCCAATAGAGTTCACTTCGCATCATTCCGGTAGCGGCAATAAAGGGTTCGCTGGAGATGTAAATGACATTGTCGTACTCCAGCGGACTCACATATTTTGCGATTTCCTCAGCCATATTTGCCGACCGTGGAATCCAGCCTAGAACGTCAGCGGGCTCATTGGGTTGAAACGCTCCGGACGACCAGAACTCTCCATTCGAGATTTCACTG
>JAFDAW010000270.1 GCA_019313605.1 Deltaproteobacteria bacterium | reverse complement strand
AGAATCAGTGCATTTGGCGGGACCACCTGCACTAGCACACAATCTTTGTCTGGAAGGCATGGTCTTCTCAAAACCTCGACATTACATTATTCGTGCTTCGAGTTCGATAAACATACCCAGTAGAACCGCTCGTATCCTCAAACTGGCACTAGGCGAATCCTAGAATTCCTTGGGAATCGGTGCATCCCGGAAGGCTTTCTGAATCCGCCTTCGCCCCGAGCCGTGCCCCTCAGATCCCTCGAGCCTGTCCCAGCGACGAGTTGAGCGAACGGGCCAGCAGGTAGATCGCGCCCGGTAGCATCCAGACCAGTTCGCGCAAACGCGCCGCAAGCCCCACCGCGAGCCCGACCTCACCCGAGTAGCCGAGCAGCTGAAACAGCCACATCGTCGCGCCCTCGAGAACGCCGATACCCGCCGGAATCGGAAGCATGTGAGCGGCCCCGGTCGCGAAGATTGCGGCGACGATCGCAATCGGGTCGGTCGGCAGCCCGAAAGCGGCCAACAACAGAAAAAATTCTCCGATGACCAGCAAGTTCGCAACGAGCCCCGCGGCGAAGGCGCCGAGCATGCGTCGCGCTTGCTCGACGAGCTGCGCGGCGGACGTATCGGCATCGGCCATCACATCCAGCCGTCGATCGACGAGGCGGAAGCGATCGAGCCGCATGCTCAGAACGAGAGGTGTTACCAGACCGGCACCGCGGCGCAGGCGGCGCACGGCGACGAAGATCCCCGCGGCCAGCCCAAGCGTCCCCACAACGACGGTGATCAACACGCGTTCGAGTTGTGGAATGCCGTGCTGTAGCAGCAGGAAGCCGAAGAGGATGCTGAACGGCGCGTTGGACGCGAGCTCGAGCGTGCGGTCGACCGCGACGCTCGCGACCGCCTTGCCAGGCCCGATACCGTCGCGCGAAGCGAGCCAGGCCCGCAAGGGATCGCCCCCGAGCTTGCCGCTCGGTACGAGCACCGCGAGGCAATGGGCGGCACTCCGATACAAGGTCAGGCGAAAAAACGACGGGCTCTCGCACAGGCCAGAGAGGACGTAACCCCAGCGCCAGGAGAGGCAGACCAGCGTCGCGAATGCGGTTGCGAGGAAGCCCGCCAGCAGCGGAGCCGATGGAGCCGCCCCGAGAGTGACCAGCGCGGGACCGCCGTACTTCCAGAGAACGAAGGCGAGCAGCCCCACCCCGATCACGAGGTTCGCGACGAAGATGATCTTTGTTCTCACCCTCTCAGGTGGGACTGGCGAAGCTAGAAGCGGCCGGTTCGTATCCGTCGATGGTGGCGCCAGCGGCCAGGTGCTCGGCGAGGATGGCCTCTATCGAGCGCTGGTCGGTGACCACGAACTGGCTCTCTTTGACCTCGAAGCGCGCGCCCGCATCGGTATAGGGCGCCACACCGGGCGAGCCGGCCGTCAGCACACCGATTACCGGCACGAGCAGGCGCTGCATGTCCGGAGCTTCTCGCGTCGAGATCACGACCTTCGCCTCCGGAAACGCGACCGAGAGCAACGAGACGACACGGGTGAGCTCATCGTCGCTCACGCCGGCGTGATGAGCTGCGCCGCTGGCCTTTCGAAGACGCGGAAGGCTGATGTAGACCATCATGTCGCGCGCGAGCAGGTGACGCACGTGGGCACTGAGCGCGAGCAACTCGTAGGCGAGATCGCGATTCAGCCCGAGCAGAAGGCCCGGGTTCGCAGATCGAAAACCCGCGTCGGCAGCGCGGTCGAAGTTTTCGAGCCGCCGCTTGAAATCGCTCCGCGGGTTCTCACGAACGGAGCCCATGAACCGCTCGTAGACCTTCGGATCGTAGGTCTCCTGAAACGTGCACATGGTAAGCAGCGCTGCGTCGCTGAGCGGCGATATGCCGCCAAAAAACACGTCGTACTCCTCGACCTCGAGCGATCCGATATTGATCAGCACGTGGGCGAAATCGCGCTCTAGAGCACTTCGCGCCGCGGCCGTGGTGCGCTTCAACATTTCGTCGCGCATCGGGCCACGCTGGTACTCACCTGTCAGCAGTGCGACGCCTCGCAGCCCGCGTCGATACAGGATGTCGAGTTGCGCATCGGTCGCCGATTCGCTCGCCGTGATCCGCTGGAGCTCGCTGTTGACGCGACGCATGCCGCACATGAGACATTCGCCGTCGCATTCGTTGGAAATGTACAGCGGTGAAAACGTCTCGAGCTTTGGAGCGCCGGGCGCCTGAGATGAGCGCGCAATTTCGAGGAGATCATCGGTTGGAACGTCGTCCGACAGGAAGAGCGTCGCCAGATCGTCATCGTCGAGGGGCTTGCCGGCACCGAAATCAGAGGCAAGTCGGGGACCTTCTCGATCGAGCGCGCGCTGCATCGCGCGCTCTCGGCGCGCGGTGAGAGCCTCGGGGTCGAGCGAGAATTCCGTCATCCGCCTTCTATATCACCGACTTGTATCCTTGGCTACCCGTAGGCCCCGTGCCAGTCGGCGTCCACGCGCACTGCTTCGGAGACTGCGCACGAGCAAGCGCCACAATTCGGGAAGGGTTGGCCGCGTCCATTCAATCATACCCTGATTGACCGAGAGAATGCGCCTTCCCGGCTTCCGCCAGTCGCTCACCAACACCGGTTTGTAGATGCTGGGGCTGCGGCTGAGCTGTTCCACGTCGAGCAGCTGGTTCTGCTTGGTGGTCTCGATCTCGATATTCACGTCTCCCAGGTGTTTACGGGCCGCTTCGTGGGGATCGCCCGATTCACGCTCGGACTCGATTCGGATCACGAGACGGTCCTGGAGGACGACCATGAAGAACACCGAGCTGTCGAGCGCATCCGCAGCTGCGGCACCCGCCTCGACGAGATCGTAGGAGTGGAGCCGCCGACCCTGGAGCTCGACGACGTCGTTCTCGCGACCCAGCACGAGGATCGCAGGGCGGGGGTCTCCGCATTCGCAGGGGGGTAGGCGTCGCACCCGGTCGCCCGTGTCCAAGCGCACGAGGGGGCTGCCTTCGATCCCGAGCGTGGTGACGATCAGGCGGCCCTCTTCGCCGACACCGATCTCCTCATCCGAGTGGGGATGAAGCAACTCACAGTGGACGAGGTCCGGCTCGAGGTGGAGACTCCGCGCCCGGCATCCCGTCCCGAGCAGCATCGTCTCGGTGGAACCGTAGAGTTCGATCACCCGGCCGCCCCAGATGCGTTCGATCCGGCGCTGCATCACTGGCGGGAGCGGCGCGCCCCCCAGGAAGAAGGTGTCGAGCTGGAAGTCCTTCGCCGGGTCGAGTCCGCGGGCGCGAGCGATCTCGGCCAACACGATGGGCTCCAGCGGGAGCCCGGCGAGAACGTTCGCTCCCGTGCTCTTCGCCAGATCGAGAGCCCGCGGGAACGGCACGTCCCAGTTGATGTTTCCCGCTGGGATCGCGACGCCGCCGCCCTCCTGGGCGATCAGCTGGATCAGGTGTGCGGGAGCTGCCATGAACGCGAATCGGTTCAACAGAATCTGGCCCGGGGCGAAGACGTCGGGGTGGCGCTTGGCGATGGCCCGGGCGCTGCGTGAGAAATCGGCCGCGGTCAGCCAGGTCGAATTCGCCCCCGCGCCACTGGTGCCAGACGTCTCACCGTAGTGGCAAACTTCTTCCAGCGGCAGCGCACGTGTCCCATTAAGCCCCACCGCAATCAGGTCGGAGCGGGTCGTGAGCGGCACCTCCCGCAGCTCGGCGGGGTTGCGGACGGACACGCCGCGAAGACGCTCGGCGTAGAGGGGGCTCTTGCGCGCGCACTCGATGGTGGCTTCGAGCGCCGCATCGATGTTGGCGTCAGCGTCCGACAACACTTTTTGCGTTACAAGGCGGGCTTATTTCGTTACAAAGCGAACACATCTCGGTCGGAGAGTGTGGATTAGATGATACCGCTGAGTCAAGGCCGTTCGAC
>JAFDAW010000269.1 GCA_019313605.1 Deltaproteobacteria bacterium | reverse complement strand
GGTTTCGAGGAAGTCATCGCTCTCGAAGGCCACGAGTGACTCGTCGAGCGAACGGAAAAGCGCATTCTGGCAGCGCTCGCGCAGAGTGCCCGTGAGTCGCGCCACGATGTCCCGCACCGATGCTTCGACACCCGGAGCGTCGAACCCCGGACCTGCAGGATCGAGTTGCTCGAGTGTGCTCAGCTCGGATCCGTAATCGGTGCCGTCCAGCAGCACAGCCACTTCTTCGACCTTCTTGCCGAGGATGCGGAGGTGATGGCCGAACACCCAGCGGTTGCGCGCTCGAATGCCACCTTCCAGGGTGGTCTCCAGCTCTCCTTCGAGGCTCTCGCCAAAATCGCAGCGGAGCAGGGCCTCGGCGTAGACGTCCTGCCACTCCCGGATTCGGGTCGCAATTTGCGCGCTGCCGAGGAGCTTTTCGAGGTTGTGCACGATTCGCTCGAGAAGCGCCCGCGGCTCAGCTTCCTGCCGCGCTGCCTTGTCGGTGTCGGTGAGTTCGTCAAAGCCGAGCGCCGTCAGGCCCTCAACGCTCCCGTTCTCGAGATACTCGTGATAGGCCGTTGCGAGGTCGAGCGTCGATTTGCCGAGTGCGTGGTGACTGCTTCGGCGCAGTTCGTTGGCGATCCGGCTGCCCCTAACGTGGACCTCCGATAGGTCGATCGAATCGACCCACACCTGATCGATCAGGCTCGGTCGAAGCAGGAGGCCGGAGGCTTTGCGCACGAGTACGCGCATCCCCAACCGAAGGCGATCCGCAAACGGGCACTTCAGCACTTCTACGATTTCCGCATTCAGCTGATGCACTTCGGAGCGCAGATTCTTGGCATCCAGAAATCCGCGAAAGGAGTGTTCACACAGACGCATCACGATGCCGCGGAGATAGATGGCCGCCCCGTAGTAGTTGGCGGACGCCCCGAGCTTCTTGAGCAGTGCCGTCATGTCGCGGACCCGCGTGATCCGAATTTCGGGCATCTCGTCTACCGAGTAGCCATAGAGCTCGCCGTCGAGGTCGATCACGTCACCGCGCATCCCGGTCATCTCGGCCAGGAGCTCGTCGGTGATGATCGTCCCAGGTCGCAGCGGCCTGGAGCTGGCGGTGACTTCACCTGCGCGCACGTCGTGTACCAGGAATTCGTCGCCGGCCAGATACGGGATCAGCACCCGACCCTCGGTGCGGATGATCTTGTCATTGGCGATTTCGAACGGGCGGACCGTCTTCATCGTCTCGGTTCGGACCCGCAGATACTGGCGCAACGCGATGCGGCGCTGATCGGGATCTGCATCCGTCGCATAGTTTCGGTAGAACGCCGCGCTCACCTTGCGAACTGCATTGTGTTGCGCGTTGCTGAGCGCCGTTCCAGCGTCCGGCAAGGGGCGAGCCTGCGCGCTTTCGGCGGCGGCGATTACGGGGGCGACGGTCGGCTGCGGGCGATCCTCGGGCGCGGCCGAGGCTGCACTCTCTTCGGAGCGAGACGGCCGTCGCAGCGGCAGCGATGACGGAGAGGCGAGCTGCGGATCGTCGTAGACACCGGTGAGTCGGCGCAGCTCCGTGTGAATTGGGGTGCCTTTACCCTCCAGGATCTCGGCGACCTGGCGCAGGGCTGCCACGTAATCTTCCCAGCGAATTCCGTCGATCGACACGCCGTGCTCGTTCGCCAGCCGCTCGATGATGACGAGCATTTCCTCGCGCATCAGCTCCCAGAACTGCTTTCCGCGCACACTCGCGATGGCCCGGGTCATTGCCAGCGAGGCCGACAGCACGGCATTCATGCCGAGATTCTGTTTGCGCTGCATCACCTTGACGACTTCGTCGGGCGAAGCGTCCGGGGCGAGCTTGCCGCGGCGCTCAGCAGTGCGCCGCTCGAGCTGCAGCAGAGCGCGGTCGATGTCGAGAAACGAAGAGTTGGCGAGATCGCGACCGCGGAAGTAGGGCGCAATGACCTCGCGCACGTTGTCGACCGCGTTCATACAACCCATGCCGTGGTAGCGCTGCGACCGCACGAACAGGGCGGTGAGAACGTCGTCGTCGAGTTCCTGTACTTGCGCCAATGTCACGCCCTTGCGAAAGGCGTACACGCCAGCCTCGGTCTCATCGAGAATCGCGCTGTGCGCTGCAACGGTTTCGGCGTGTTCGGCACCTTCGAACACGCCGTCTATGAGGTGGACGGCCTCGCCGGTTCCGGCAGACGTTCCCAGCGGAGTGGCACCGCGGAAGCTCAGCCGAACGTCCCCCCTCGGTACACTGATATCCGCTTCGACGCCCACCGTCGGGATGCCCGCGTTGGTCGGTTCCTCATTGGCGGAGAGGTCGACGATCAGCGCGCTGCCGTCGACGGCCCCGGTAGCGGCCATTCCGCGGTCGATCATGGCCATCTGGGTTGCGACGGAGTGGTACTTCACCAGTCGCTCGGTATTCGCACCACCGCCGGCCTTGAGGCCGAGCGCGTTCGTCGACAGCGCGATGTGCGCCTCCATGTCGTCGTTGGGGCTCTTCGAGCGGTGCGAGATCACCAGCGTCAGCCCCTTGCTGAGCGCGACCAGCATCGCGAGAACCGTCTCGTGCAGCGTGCCGATCTGGTTCGCCTTGATCAGCGCCGAATTGACCAGACCGCGATCAGCGGCGTCCTCGATCGTGGCGTCGTTAGTGGTGATGAGGTCGTCGCCGATGATCAACAGCCGCTCGCCCTGGGCCTCGTGAAGCAGCCTCCAGCCCTCGTGATCATCCTCCGAAAAGCCGTCCTCGATCGACAGCAGCGGGATGTCGAGTTCGCGCAAGGCGTGGTCGTAGAGTTCGAGCACGCCATCGCGATCGAGCACCGTCTTGCTTTCGTCGCGCCAGAACAGGTACGTGCCGACACTGTCGGGCACGCCAAATTCCTCTCGGTAGGCGATCTCGAGTTCACTCATCGCGGGGTCGAGAGCGATCGCCACGTCTTCGCCAGGCCGATAGCCACACTCTTCGATCGCCTGCTTCATCATCGCCCAGAGCCGGACTTCGGGCAGCCGATACTCGCCGCGGTCGATGTAGGGTGCGAGACCGCCTTCGAGTCCGATGCCCATCACGCGGCACCCCTCCGCGTTTTCGATGACCTCCTTGAGGCGGGACTGCAGCGCGACCGTCATCTCCTGAGCGTCGAGATAGTTCTGCGCCCCCCGGATCAGGAACATCGCTTCCTGCATGCTGATGTTCGATTCGGGGTACTCCTTGATGGTATGGCGCCCGCCCATCCCGCAGTTGCGAAACTGCCAGGGGGCGGTGACCGGACCGAGGTTGGGGTGAAGCACTTCTTGCATGTGCGATTCGACGAGCTGTCGCTTCGCCTGCGCGGCCTGCGCGAACCAACCGGTGACCGGCGGTAGCGCTTCGGCTGTTTCGCGCGCCTTGCGTTCGCGCTGCTGAAACTCGCGGTATTTGCCGCGATCTGCGATCCGGAAGTCGAGCCCGGCGACGATGCCGATCCCGAGCAGCAGCCGACCCACGTAAATGGCCGGGATCGCGGACAGCCACAGGCCAAAGCCGAGCAACAGGATGGCCGGGGGCAGCGTGATGAGCGAGAGGTTGCGGCTCGCCCTGGGCCCGGCGGCGGCGACCGCGAGGTTGAACGGCGCATCGGGGTAGTAATTCAATCCCTGTCGCTTGATCCCCGTCGCCCGTCCCCACGGCGCCAGCGCGAACAGCTTCGCGAGATAGATCCAGCGCGACACTCCGCGGAGTAGCAAATTGGCCTTGACTTCCTCGGCGATCGAGTCGTTCAGCGCGTTGAGTCGGGCCGCTGTGAGGAAGTGGCCGATCTCGTGGATCGCGACGGCGACGTGAAATGTGATGTAGACGAAGATCGCGGATAGCACGGTCTCCGGACTTACAAAGATGAATTGCAGTACCTCACCCTTGGAAACATCCAGC
>JAFDAW010000039.1 GCA_019313605.1 Deltaproteobacteria bacterium | reverse complement strand
GGCTTGCAACCCCCGCGACGGCTCCCATCACGGAGGCCGGCAGTCGTCGGGCTGGGCGGGGGACGCCCGTCACTCGCTCGAACAACTCCACGATCTCGTCGAGTGTCGCGAAGCGGGTGCTGAAGATGTACTTCTCGCCTGCGCGGCCGCGCGACATTGCGAGCAGGTGGCCGCTGACGATGTCGCGGGCGCTCACGAATTCGAAGCCGCCTGGCACGTAGAAGCGAAGCTTGCCGTTCGCAAACACACACAAGGTCTGTCCCATTCGCGACGGCAAGAAATCGTTCGCGCCGAGGATTGCGCACGAGGTGGCCACGACCACGTCGAGTCCGCGTGCGACGGCGCGAAGGCACTCGAGTTCGGCGAGCACCTTGGTTCGCTCGTAGGGCATCGCGCGGTGGAAGGGGTAGAAGGGCACGGATTCGTCGCTCGGCGCGGAAGGGTCGTCGAGGTGATGGCCCACGGCGCTGAAGGAGCCGGTGACCACCACGCGGGCGACACCGTGGATCTGCGCGGCCTTGAGAATGTTCCGCGTGCCTACGACATTGGACTCGAACAGTTGGCGACGATGATCGCGGTTGCCCTGGATTGTCGAAATCATCGCTCCGACGTGATACACGCGTTGGCAACCCTTGACGGCGACCTCTACTGACTCGAGATCGCGGAAGTCGCCTTCCGCGCGTTCGACATCGAGGTCATCGACGGCGCTGTTGTCTGTCCCCGGCTGCAGCAGAACGCGGATGCGTTCTCCGTCCGCGAGCAGGCGCTCGATCAGGTTGGCACCCAGGTGGCCCGAGGCACCCGTTACGAGCACCTGGCCCGTGCCCGGAGCGAGGTCGGGCCGTTCGCTATTGAGGGGTTCCGTCATGAGAGTGGCCTCGCTCATCCTTTCGAGATTTTGGATTGTGAAGAGTAGGCGAGAAACCGGTTCGCCACATCGAAAACTTCACACCAAAGAGCGAAGTGGGTGCCGCGCGCTTCCCATCCTGTGCGAAGATCCTCCGATGACTGCGGATCAGCAGGATCGGGCCAGTCCGACCGGGGGTGAAACCCGCGTGCGCCAAGCGCGCTCGGACTTCGGTGGAGTCGCTGGGAATCTCGCGCTCCTGTTCGCCCTACCCATTGGGACCGCGTATCTCTATTTCTGCGTGCGCTTCAACGGCGGGGATTTGCTCCCGGGGACCGAGGCCGATCTGGGCGCCTTTGCGCAGAGCCTGACTCCGAGTTGGGAAACTGCAGCGGTCTACTTCGCCTGGCTGGTATTCCAGGCGTTGCTGCAGGCCTTTGCGCCGGGGCCGACCGTGGAGGGAACGCCGCTCGAAGACGGCACCCGCCTCCGCTATCGAATGAATGGCCGTTCGTCGCTGTTGATCACCGCCGTCGTGGTGGCCGCGGGCGTCGGAAGCGGTTTGTTTCCGCTGCGCTGGATCTACGATCACTTCGGCGAGTTGATTTCGGTGATCACGCTGTTTTCCTACGGCTTCGGGCTCTTCCTTCTGATCTACGGGCGCGCCACTGAACCGAGACACACACCGTGCGGTGTGATCGTCGACTACTTCCTCGGGGCGGCGCGCCACCCTCGCATTCCGCCCGTCACCGGCTTCGATCTCAAGGTCTTCTTCGAGGCGCGCCCCGGCCTGATCGGTTGGATTCTGGTGGTCTTTTCATTCGCCGCGGTGCAGATCGAACGCCAGGGTTCACTGTCGACCGCGATGTTTGTCGTCTGCGCGCTGCAGCTCGTCTACGTGCTCGATTATTTCTGGTACGAATCCGCGATCCTCACGACGCTCGACGTCCAGCACGAGAAATTCGGCTGGATGTTGCTCTTTGGCGACCTCGCGTGGGTGCCGATGACCTACTCGCTTCAGGCCCACTATCTGATCGACCACGCGCCGGATCTTTCGATCGGGGCCGCCGCGTTCTGTGTCTTGTTGGGGCTTACCGGCGTGATGCTATTTCGCTTGTCGAATCTCCAGAAGCACCGCTTTCGCAGCGATCCGAAGGGTCTGCAGATCTGGGGCAAGCCCGCCGAATTCATCGAGACCCGCCACGGAAACCGCCTGCTCGTTTCGGGTTTCTGGGGTTGGTCGCGCCATTCGAATTATCTGGGTGACTGGCTGCTGGGCCTCGCCTGGTCGCTGCCCTGCGGGTTTCAGTCGCTGCTGCCCTACTTCTATCCGATCTATTTTGCGGGCCTGTTGATTCATCGCGAGCGCCGCGACCACGAGCGTTGTGCGGCCAAGTACGGAGAGGATTGGGACCGCTACTGCCGTCGGGTGCGCTGGCGGATCGTCCCCGGGCTGTATTGAAAAAAGCGAATATTCCGAACTGGAATCGGACGCTCCCGGCCTGGCTTCCTTCCCCATCCTGCGGCCGGAAGGGTATGCTCACGGCCCGCGTCGCACCGGTGTGCACGGGTTATGCGCGATTACGACGAAACGAGGAATTCGTGTCCAGTCAACGGACGACCGCTCTGGAAATCATCGTTCAACGCGATCGCCTCGTCCTACTCTCGGGCTTGATCGGAATTTCGGCGATTGCGTGGGCCTACACGATATTGTTATCCGGAGACACGGGCCACGCAGGCCACGGGGTGATGCTCGCGCAGCCGCAGGCGTGGAGCGGAACCGATCTCGCGATGACATTCGGGATGTGGACCGTGATGATGCTGGCAATGATGCTTCCGACAGCGGCGCCGATGGTGCTGACCCTCGCGAAGATCAGCCGGGGGCAGTCGGAGTCCACCAACCCGGTCGCCCCGGCGACCGGCTTCCTGCTCGGATACGCGATCGTCATGACTGCATTCAGCGGGGTCGCCGCCTGCGCGCAATGGGGTTTGCATCAAGCGTCCTGGACCACGATGGCCGGCGAGTCGACCAACCGCGTCTTTGCGGGGACCGTATTGCTCGGCGCGGGAGCCTTTCAATTCAGCCAATTGAAAGAGGCGTGCCTTCATCGCTGTCGCTCTCCGCTCTGGTTTCTGATGACACAGTGGCAGCCGGGTGCCGTGGGTGGAATCAAGATGGGAATTTCCCACGGTCGCTTCTGCATCGGCTGCTGTTGGGCGCTGATGGCGCTGATGTTCGTCGGAGGATCGATGAATCTGCTCTGGACAGCCGGGCTTGCGGTCTTCATGCTGGCAGAGAAAGCACTGCCGGCCGGCCGGACCGTAGGGCGAATCGCGGGGGCTGGGCTCGTCGTCTGGGGAGCGGGTGTGCTCGGTACGACCTTGCTCGCTGCGCTATGAATTGGACTTCGGAAGGGAGACGAAATGACTGACAATTGGAAGATTCGTGGCGAGTTGATTCTCAGTTGTAACTGCGATGTGTTTTGCCCCTGCGTGATTGCGCTCGGCAAGGCCCAGCCTACCTATGGGGTCTGCCACACCTGGTGGGGTTTGCACATCGACGAAGGTCACGCCGGAGACGAATCGCTCGACGGCCTCAGTGTTGGCGTGTTGATGGACATCCCGGGACCGCTCGCCGAAGGCAAGTGGACCGTGGCGCTCTATATCGACGAACGCGCCAGTGATGCAGCCGCCCAGGCCCTGACGGAGATCTTGTCGGGCAAGGCCGGTGGTACCACCGGTTGGTTTTCGATCATGGTCGCAGAGTTTCTCGGTGTAAAGCGAGTCCCGATCGAATTCAAGCAAGCCGGCAAGGGCTGGACCTTCAAGATTCCCAGGATCATCGACGGCGCCATCGAGCCGATCGAAGGCGCGAACGGTGACGGCACGACAAAGATCACCAACACCAAATATTGGATGGGGGCCGACGTCACCGTCTGCCGGAGCACGAAGAGCCGTTTCCGCGACTGGGGCCGCAACTGGGAACTCTCCGGCGGCAGCGGCGAGTACGCGCAAGTCGAGTGGGAAGGACCCTGAGCACGACGGCGCGCCGCGTTACAACAGGAGGTGGCACGGCGCGGATTGGCGGTATCGGGATCGCAATCGCAGCCGCGTTCGGCTTGGCGGCCTGGTTCTACTCGGCAGCTGCTCTTGCAAATCCCAAATCCCAAATCCCAAGCGACAGGTGTGCGAGTGGGTGTACATGACCGAAGAACAAAAGCGCACCCAGGCGACGCTCATCGCGCTCGGCGTTCGCCTCGAAACGGGTACCGTTGTTGAATCATTGGCGGGAAGCAAGGCGACTCTGGCCTGCGCGTATACGGGGCGCAACCGCGAGGTTGAGGCGGCCGGTGTCGTCATGGTGACGTCTCGCGAGCCGCGCTCTATTACGCGCTCCATGAGCGGGTCGAGATCGAGCAGATCGGCGATTGCAGCGCGCCGGGGATCATCGCTTCGGCAACCTACGCGGGTCACCAGTACGCGCGAGCGATGGATCTCGATGCCGATTTGGCGAATTTCTGCCAGGAACGCGCCCTCACGCCGACGAAGTCCGCTTCGTCCTGCGGTGATCATTGATATCTGCATGAGCAACCTCTCGATCTCTGTGCGGCGGGAGGCAAATCTGGGGCCCTCGGGCTGCAAGCGAGCGGAGGAAGTGCAGTGGTCGAGGGTGCCGAGTCGCTCAGAACGCTCCGACGCCCATTGCCGGAGAGCGGCACTGTAGATCCGCAATAAAATTCACACCTGTGTACCGAGTAGGCGTCGGGGCTCTGTAATCTGCCTCGCCGACGCCTGGCAGATTAGGTTGACTCGAGTGAACGGTACGCACATCCCGACGTATCCATTTCAACCCATTGACGTTTTGCTACCTAGATTTTCGTGCCCAGCGATTGGCACAGGATTTGCTCCTTGCGTTGTCCCGCTACTCAAAAAGGAGTTTCTAGTGCGAATTTTCCTCTGTACGTTGCTGGCAGCCATCACCCTGCTTGGCGCTCCGGTCGCGATGGCGGAGCGAGACGATGGGCCCGGGCCGGGCTCTCTTGCCCCCGGCTGGCTGATGGCGATCGATTTCGTGTTTGTCCGGCCACCCAGTCTTGTTCTATCGATCGCATCGACAGCCGTTTTTATCGCTAGTTTGCCGATCACGTATCCGATTGGTGCTGCAACTGGTCCGCGGAGCCTTGGGACGTATATTGTCAGCGCCCCTTGGCGCTTCACGACGTCGCGCTACTACGGCGATTTCTCCGAATACCGAGACCACCGAACGATTACGGGACGCGAGATCTCCGATTAGGTCAGACGAGATCCTTCTACATGGATCATTCGTCGCCAGTGCGCGCTTCAGTAGCAGCGGGGTGCGCGTCCTCGCGCCTTCGCTTCTTCGTAAAGAGGCATCACTTGCGGGAGGCGTTGCTCGAGATCGCGGATCCGGGTGCCGTGTGACGGATGGGTCGATAGAAACTCCGGGGGCTGGCCGCCACCGGCTTTCGACATGTTGTGCCAGAGCGCAATGCTCTCGCGCGGGTCGAAACCCGCTGTCGCCATGAGATCTAGGCCGAGCAGGTCGGCTTCGCGTTCTTGCTTGCGACCGAAGGGAAGCATCACGCCCACCTGAACACCTGCACCGAGCAGCCCGACCATCTGGCCGTACATCGGGTTCGATGCGTCGGCGAGCACGTAAGCGACTTGCATTGCCGAATTCTTCGCTAACTCCGCCGTCACTCGCTCGTTCGCGTGGCCTTCCATCACATGTACGACCTCGTGGGCGATCACCGCGGCGAGCTGGCCCTGCGTGCGGGCCACCTGCAGAAGTCCCGTATTCACGCCGATCTTTCCGCCCGGCAGCGCGAACGCATTCGGCGTTTTATCGGCGAACACTCGGACTTCCCAGCGTGTGTTCGAGTTCGAACCGACCAGGCTCTGCGTGATCGCATTCGCGACACAAGCGACCATTGCGTTTTCACGGGCATCTCGGGACGCAGGCGTCTGTTTCGAGATTTCGGAAAACGCTGTGGCTCCCATCTGGGACATTTCCGCTTCCGACATCAACTTGTACTGGCGGCGCCCAAGAGCCGAAGTCTGGCACCCGGCAACGCATAGAACCGCGAGAATCGCGATCGCGAGCATCCAGCGATCTGCGATGGACCGACGCGGCATCACCGATCGGTGATCATCCAGAACTTCGAAACCGTTTCGTAGATCACCCATGTGGTGTTGGCTCCCTTCGGCACGAAGAAGCTGTCGCCTGCGGTGTAGACCTCTTCTGAGTTGTCGTCGTTGTTCACGACGCCGACCTTGCCGCTGATGATCGTGCAAAACTCGTCACACGAGTAGTCGTTGCTGAGGGTCTTGCCCGTCGTGCAGACCCATACCCCAGCGCTCACGCCGTCTTTGTCGTAGTAGACGTGGCTGGTCTCGATCGGATCTCCTTCGCACGCGTCTTCTGCGGGTGCCGGCCCATCGGTCGGCCGATCGAGGTCCGAAGCATTCATGCGGATTGACGCCTGGCTCATGGAGTGTTCCCTCCCCTTTGTTTTCTTTCAGTTTTTCGATTCTGGCCCGGCTAAACGCATCCGGTCCGACTCCCGGGTGTCCATTTTCCACGTGGGAGCGGGAATTCACGCGGGGAGTGATTATATCCCCAGGAACCCATGCTGCACCACGATGTTTCTGGACCTCGCGTGATCGCATCCATACAATGGCTCCGGGCGAGAACACGCAAAGGAGGAACCCTCCATGTACAAACTCTTCTGGGCGAAATCGATGGGCTCCATGGCTGCGGAGGTGCTCTTCGAGGAGATCGGCACCGAGTACGAGAAGATCGCGGTCGATCTGGAAAAAGAAGAAAATCGGAGTGCGGAGTTTCTGGCAGTGAATCCAACGGGTCAGATTCCCGCATTGATTCTTCCCGACGGTACCGTCATGACCGAGTCCGCGGCGATGGTGCTGCACATTTGTGATCGCCACCCCGAGGCGAAGCTCGCACCGCCGGCGGGCAGCCCGGAGAGTGCGCGCTTCCAGCGCTGGCTCATGTTCATGGCGGCTACGCTCTACAGCACCGATCAGCGCCTCTATTACGCGGATCGAATGACGACTGATGCCGCGGGTACCGCTGGGATCGAAGCCGCTGCACGGGCGGCGATGGACCGCCACTTTGCACTCATGGATGACGCGCTGAATCCCGGACCCTATCTACTCGGGGAAACCTACAGTGCAGCCGACGTCTATCTTTGGATGCTTGCGAAGTGGCATCCGGACGACAAGCAGTTGTTTGCCGATAACCCGCGCATCGCAAAACTCGTAGATCTCGTCGAGGCGCGTCCAGCGGTCGCGAAAGTCTGGGCGGAAAACCGCGAAGATTGATTGCGTGCAGCTGTGTGCGCGCCGCCTGTTTGGCGCACACAGCCGTTCCTAGCGTCGGCGCACTTCCCAGGCGTCGAGTAGTCGTTTCCAACCGACGGCTACGCCGATTGCCGGAACGCGCAGGCTGTGAAATGGCAGAGGCCGGGGTTTCGTCGGTGGCAGCGGGAGGCTGTCGCTAGCTTCTCCTCCTGCGCACCGAGCCAGCAATTGGCCCATCGCGGTCGCCATCGCGACACCGCGCCCGTTGTAGCCGCCGCCGCTCCACATGCCGGATCCCAATTCGTAGATCTTCGGCAGGTGATCCAGCGTCAGGGCTACTCGACCGCACCAGAAATAATCCAATCTGGTATTGGCAGTCTCTGGATACAGCATGTGCATCGAAGCCACGATGTGTGCGTAGAGTTCGCGGCGGTCACTCTCGCGGATGTGTCCCCGCCCGCCCAGGGCAAGTCGACCCTCGGGAGTCATGCAGAAGTATCTGAGCAGGCGGCGCGTGTCGCCAGAGATGTGTCCCTTTGGCAGAATGCGAGATCGCAACTCATCCGAAAGCGGCTCGGTAGCGATCATGAAGCTCGTCACGGGAATCAGGCTGCGGCTCAGGCGCGACCAGAGTTTGTTCGTGTACGCGTTGGTACAGATCAAGACCTGTTTCGCGGTCACACTTCCCGACGGGGTTGCAATCTTCCATCTGTCCGCGTCGCGATCGATGCGGGTGGCGGGAGACAGTCCGTGCAGGCTCACACCCGCGCCTTGCGCGGCCCGCGCGAGGCCACGTGCGTAGGCGAGCGGTTGTAGCCAGCCGCCGCGGGGATCGAGCATGCCCGCGATGTATTCGCGGGTTCCGAGCAAGGCCGCAACTTGATCCCGGTCGAGCATTTCGAGCGCTGCGCCGCGCGCCCGCCATTGGCGCACCCGGTCTTCCTCCAGTGGCAGCGCGGCGCGCCCGTGGACCGCGTGGATCCAGCCCTCTCGCCGGGCCCCGCAGTCGATCTCGTGTTTTGCGACGAGTTCGAACACGAGGTCTGGTGCGCTGCCCGAGAAGTCGACCAGGCGCTGCCCTCGCTCTGCGCCGAAGCGGCGCTCGAGATCGTCCGGATCGAGTTTGAGCCCCGGAATCACCTGGCCGCCGTTGCGTCCCGCAGCACCCCAGCCCGGCTCCGCAGCTTCGACGAGCGCGACCTCGGCCCCCGCTTCTGCTGCGTGGTAGGCGGCCGAGAGACCCGTGAAGCCTCCGCCGACCACACAGAGTTCGACGGATCGATCCCCCGAGAGTGGTGGGCAAAGCGGTGCCGACGGTGCGGTCGCCGCCCAGAGCGAATCGGGTAACGCCGGAGATTTCTTGGGATCTGTACTCATCTCGTTCACCGTCCTCACGGAGTTGGCTACGCGTGCGACTCCTTATGGCCCCTCGACGATGTGGTCGTCGTGCAGGTTCGCGATTTCGCTGTCGCTCAACTCCAGAACTGTCGAGAGGATCTCATCGGTGTGCTCTCCGAGCGTAGGCGCGCAGATCGCATCCAATCGGGGCGCTTCGCCAAATTCCAACGGAGAGCCCGGCATCAGGTAGGTTCCGATTTCCGGTTGCTCGACCATCGAGAACATCGGATTTTCGATCGAACACTCCGGATCCGTCTCGACGACTTGTCGCAGCGTTCGATACGGCGACCAGGAAACGCGGTTCTTGTCGAAGATTTCGCGGATCTCGCTGAGCGCCCGAGCGTGGAACCACGGCTCCAGGATCGTCGCGATCTCGCGGCGAACCCGGTATCGGTTGCCCGCCTGCTGGAGATCGAGGCCACTTCGCTCTTGTAGATCGCTGAATACGGACTCCATACCGGTGGCCTTGACGAGACCTTTCCACTGGGGATCTGTCAGCGCCACGACCATCACGCGCTGCCCTTCGAGCGTTTCGAAGTCGCGGCCGAAGGCTCCGTAAAGGAAGTTCCCATCCTTTGCGCGGTCGTGATCGTTGATCGCCACTTCCGCAATCTTTCCGAGGTTTCCGAGCATGGCGAGGGCCACATCCGTGAGCGCGATTCGCACGAGCTGGCCTTTCTCGGTGATTCGTCGATGGCGCTCCGCGGCGAGCAATCCGACGGCCGCCATCTGCCCCGTGATCGCATCCCAGGCGGGCAGGAGATGGTTGACGGGGCGCGGATCGTCGCTCGGGCCCGTGACGGCGGGAAAGCCGACGCCGGGGTTTACCGTGTAGTCGACGGCCGTGCTGCCATCGTAATGCCCGCAGATGTTGACCATCACCAGATCGGATCGCTTTGCCTTGAGCGATTCGTAGTCGAGCCATCCTCGCGCAGGAAAGTTCGTCAGAAAGAGTCCGCCGTCCGGGCCCGGGGCGCAGATCAGGTCCTGGATCAGCTGCCGCCCCCGAGGCGAGCGAATGTCGACTGCGATCGAGCGCTTCCCCTTGTTGAGGCCCGCCCAGAACAGACTGCGGCCGTCGCGGGTGATCGGCCAACGATCGTAGTCGAGGCCGCCGCGAATCGGATCGAAGCGGATCACATCCGCGCCGAGCTGGGCGAGCGTCATTCCGCCGAGCGGAGCTGCGACGAATGCAGATCCCTCGACGATGCGCATTCCACTCAATATGGCATTCAATTTAAAACTCCCTTTCTCCGCGTCGAGCCAGCGTGCAACTCAGAGTTTTCATTTCCGCGCATCAAGCCATCAGTCCGATGACACGCCAGTCGAGCACCGTGGCCTCTGCGCCGGGGGTCTGCGCTTGATCTCCGCGTGTGGCATGTACGACAGCGCGCAAATCGATGAGTCCGCCGCCAATTGAGAGCGGGTGCTTTGCGTCGATCGAAAATTCCGTGTGCAAGACGTCACCTTCGAAGACCGGTTCTGTGTGATCACAGCTCCGCCACGCGACCAGGGTTACGAGGTTGGGTAGCGCGCGTGTGATCTGGGCCGACGCCATCGAAATCGTATGCCCGCCGTATACGAGGCGCTTGCCGTAAGGGCTCGAAGCCGCATCGGTGTGCGCTTTTGCGACATTGAGCGTCAGGCGCGCCAACTCTGGTGCAGATGTGACCGAATCTCTTGCCTCGATCACGTAGCGGCTGCCTTCATCGAGCTCTTCGAAATGTCCTCCGGGAGTTTTTCGTCGGAAATGATCCAGCTGCCACCCGACGGGTACCGCGGCCTCGACTTGTTGCATGTCGAGTTCGGCGGGGATGGTATCGAAGGAGTCGTTTGCTCCGGTGGCCACATTCGGATCACGGCACGGAATCATCGCGCAACGCCAGAAGTGAAGAACGGTTTCGCTGCGTTGATTGTCTACGTGAATCTCGAGGACCGCCATTCCGGTGGCGTCGCGTCCGGGTTTTGCCCTGTTTTGTTTGAGGGCGACAATTTTCGTCGATGTGCGCAGGGTGTCCCCGACAAAGACGGGCTGATGAAGGACGAGTCCCCTGTAGAAGAGATTTCCCTTGACGCGCTGTGTTGGTGAGGTGGTCTGCCCGATTGCAACATTACAGACCACATTTGGGTGAACGAGTGCGCGCGCGGACCCGGTCACTTTCTCGCAAAGGGTCTCATCGAGCGGGAGTCTCAATCGATCACCGAACAGCGCCTCGTGAAAAGCCATGTGCCCCGCGGTCAGCGTCACGGAGGGAGCATCCGTATAGAGCTGCCCCACTTTCAGATCTTCGAAGTAGGGAGCTTCGACGGTGATGATTCTAACGGCTGCGTCTGGGTTCCTATTTTGGTCCATGCGGATTCCAATTATGCGTTTTCGAGTACACCGGCGAGTCTTGCACGATCGATTACCCGTTGGTGGATGTCGACGAGCGGCGGGTCGATCATTTTTCCGTCGAGTGCGAAGACGCCCCGGCCTTCCGCGGTCGCGGCCTCCCAGCCTTCGATTACTCGCAGTGCTGTTTCGATCTGGTCGGTCGTTGGTGTGAAGATCGAGTTGGCAAGCTCGACCTGCGCTGGATGGATACAGAGCTTCCCTTCGAATCCTAGACGCAATGCAAAGTTTCCCTCTTCGAGAAATGCAGCGGCATCTTTTACGGCCAGGCAAACTCCATCGATCGGTGTCACCTTCGCGGCGGCCGCGGCGATCGCGAGGCGACAGCGCGCGTGCAGCAGGACGCCGGTCGAGGGGTCGGGCTCGGGAAGCCCCATGTCGAGACTGAAATCGGCGTTCCCGAAACAGAGAGCGTCGATTCGGGGGTCGGATCCGGCCAGCACTTCCACGCGCGAGATCCCGGCCGCGGTCTCGACCAGCGCGAGCAACCTAACGCTTCCGCTTGGGGCTTCGAGCTTCGCTTCCAGCCGCACTGCGGTCGCAGAAGCCTGCGCGAGACCCTCTGGGCTCTCGGATTTGGGGAGCATGATCGTTCGGACACCCGCCGAAACGACCGCTTCCAGGTCTGCTTCGAAGTACGTAGACTCCGGAGGATTTACCCGGACGGCCATTCCCGGCCCCCCGGCCCCGCAGCCCCGAATGTGATCGGCGACCCGCTCACGCGCGCGCGCCTTTTGGTCCGGCACGACCGAGTCCTCGAGATCGAAGACGAGAAGGTCTGCGGCCGCCTCTCGCGAACGATCGAGCTTCCTCTGTTCCGCACCCGGCACGAAGAGCAGCGAGCGTCTGAGTTGTGCGGTCTTTTGCATGCGTTCAATACCCGTGGCCGCGCACCGGAGGACTCGATCCCAGTTGCTCAACTCCCCCACCAGAAATCAGGAGGAGGGCGTGTTGCCCGCGAGCGCAAGAAGAGTGTCGAATCATCATACCCAAGATCGCCCCACTCCGGCCGTTTCAATCGAGTACGCGATCGAACGCGGATTGCGCCCCCGACAGATGCCGATCTCGGGTTCCGACTCCCCGATCGAGCGCTCGATTCGAAATGTGGCGTAAATGGGGCCCTGATCACCGAGTAGATCTGGCTGGGCGGAGTAGTAGACTCGGAGTTCGCCGCATCGGGTAGTGGGGGACCAGCAGGTGGTCAGACGGTCGGAAGGCAGAGGGTCGCACGTTGAGGCCCGGACGGGGCGCAAGGTCCGCCGCCAATGGAAGCTCGCCGTATCGATGGGAGCACTTGCCGCCTTTGCGTCCGCTTGCGCTTTGCTTCCCGATGATCCGAATTTGAAATACATCAATCCAGCAGACGCAGACAAACCGCGGCACTTCATGGTTTTACCGGTCAACCTCACGATCAAGACGCCGCCAGAGTTCGAACCTGTACTGGACCACATGTTCGGAGCCATTGCGGGCTACATCCGCGGCCGTGGAGATTCGATCGAAACACTTTCGCGGGAAGACGCGGTTGCATGGTGGGCGGCCGCCATCAGAGAGGTGAAGGAGTCGGACGCACTCGAAGATAATTTTGAATCGGCGATGCGTGTCTTTGTTACGAGCCTTGCGGAGGATCATACCTTCAACGCGCTGATTTCTCCGTCAGTCGCCTATCGCACTACGAAGACCCGCGAGCGGACGGTAAAATGGGATGGGGTGTTTCGGAAGATGAAGGTCATCAACCTGTCCGACCAAGGCAAGAAGAAGGGACTCGCACGTTCATTCACCGTCGATATCGGTGGTGTTTCGTTGCACGTGATGATCTTCGATCCGGGCGGCGGCCTGATCTTTCAGAAATACGGCGGCTTGGATCTGGCACACAATGTCGACATGACCAGTGCAGAGTTTACGATGGTGCCCTCGCTCGTGTTGAAGGTAGACCTCCTGAAAGACAGCGAACATCTCGACGAGGGTATGGAAAAGGCCTTCGACCCCTATTTCCCGAGACGTTAAGTCAGCGGGAATCCCGAAATGCCAGGCCGGCGTGGGTTCCGAGTTGCGAGGGCCCGGCCTGGGCTGTGGCCATCCGTTGCTGGCAGCCGCGCGAAACTCGCATCAGACAAAGATCAGGAAACGATCAGCTTCCGATCAAGCGCGTATGCGGCCCGCCGTTTAGGCTTGGGTTTGCGGTGCTGGAAGGATCGGGGCCAGCCTGGGAGCGATTCGCCGCACGGATGTTGAGCGGTCGTTCTTGTCGTGGCTGGTCCGAGGATTTCGAGCTGGGATCGCGGAGTTGGGAGCCGGCGGCGGAGGGGGAGATACCCCACCGACCAAGCTCTGCCGCCGAATCCCGATCGCCCCGTTGACGAAATCTTCAGACGCGCTTTCACCGAACAGCCGAACTGGATCGCTGGGGAGCGGAGCCCGATGAGCGGGTTGACCAGTTCGGCGGTTTCGCGTCAACAGCCCGGCGGTTTCGCGTCAACAGCCCGGCGGTTTCGCGTCAACAGCCCGGCGGT
>JAFDAW010000268.1 GCA_019313605.1 Deltaproteobacteria bacterium | reverse complement strand
CCGGTCTGCTTCTTGAGCTTTCCCTCTACGTGCTCGGCTCGGCGTGTAATGGTCTCGCGGTAGGGGACCTTCGGTCTCTTCAGCTCGACTTCGACCCCGAACAAGCGCTGCAGTTTTTGCATCGTGATCCGGACGTGAAGCTCTCCCATTCCGGTGAGAAGGAACTCGCCGGTGGAGGCTTCTCGGCCGAGGTGGAGTGTCGGATCCTCCTCCACGAGTCGGCCGAGCGAGGCGTAAACTTTATCCTCATCCCCCTTTGATTTCGCTGAGATGGCGTATGAAATGACACCCTGCGGAATCGGAATTTCGGATAGCGCGGGGGCGTTTTTTTCAGCTGCGAGGACGTCCCCCGTGTGGGTGCCCTTGAGCTTCGCGACGGCGACGATGTCGCCCGGGCCGGCTGAATCGACTTCCACGTGTTCGATTCCCCGCAGCAACTGGAGCTTGCCGAAGCGCTCCCGCTGGTCTCGCGTGGGGTTGAGCACGTTCGAGTCCGAGTGCGCGGTTCCGGAGACCACCCGAAGGACGGACAGTGCCCCCGCGTAACGATCGATGACGGTCTTGAAAACCACCCCGGAAAACGGCGCATCGGGGTCGGCGGCCACGGGTTCACCGTTGGCGTCCTTCCAGGGCTCGCGGTCGGCAGCCGACGGCAGCAGTTGAATTGCGCCGTGCATGAGTATCTCGATGCCGATTTCGGAGAGGGCCGCACCGCAGAAGACCGGCGTCACCTGACGTGCACGAGTCGCAATGACGAGGCCTTGTGCGACTTCCGCATCCGTGAGTTCGCCCTCTTCGAGATATTTCTCGAGCAGGGTGTCGTCGCACTCGGCTACGGCCTCGACGAGTTGTGCGCGTGCGTTGGTGGCGGCTTCAGCGAATTCACTCGGAATCTCCGATTCTCCGGACGCAGTCGTCGCGCTCATCTTCAGCAGGTCGATGACACCGTTGAAATCGTCGCCGTGGCCCATCGGCAGCGTGACGGCCACCGGATTGGCGCTCATCTGCTTCAGCGCGTCGAGCATGGCCGGGAAGTCACTTCGCTCTTTGTCCATTGCATTGATGAACACGAGCATTGGAATTTCCTGCGACTGACAGAACTGCCACATGCGCTGGGTTCCCACCTTGGGTCCGGAGGCCGCGGACACCAGTAGGATCGCTCCGTCGAGCGCGCAGAGTGCGATTCGCCCATCGGCCTGGAAATTGGAATCCCCTGGAGTGTCGACGAGCGTGATGTGCTTGCCGGACCATTCGAAGCCGAAGGTGGATGAGGTCAGGGTGGACTGGCGCTCTTTTTCCTCGGGGAGCGTGCTCAGGTGTGCGGTCCCTTCGGTAACGATTCCCAACGAGGTGGTCGCGCCCGCGTGATGGAGAATGGCTTCGCCGAGCGAAGTCTTGCCATCGCTTGTGTGTCCGATGAGTGCAAAGCAGTGGGTATCGTTGACCTTCACGTCTTTCATCTGGGCCTCCTTCGAGCGGCTTATGAATTGGACCGGTTCTTTTCAAAAATCATTCTGAGGCCCTCCAATGTCAGGAAGGGCTCGACTCGATCGATGACACTGCATTCGGCGGAAACCCGGCCCGCGAGCCCACCGGTGGCGACCACGCGGGCGTCGGCTCCGAGTTCGCCGCGAATTCGCGTGACCATCGAGTCGACGACGCCTGCGAATCCGTAGAGGAGCCCCGATTGAAGGGCTCCGGTGGTGGTCTTTCCGATCACGCTGCGCGGGCGCACGAGTTCGACCTGGTGAAGCATCGAGGCGCGCTCGAAGAGCGCGGCCATCGAAGTGTGGATCCCCGGGAAGATGGCGCCTCCGAGGTACTCGCCGTCCTTCGACACACAGTCGAAGGTCGTCGCCGTCCCGAAGTCCACCGCAATCACGGGGCCTCCGAGCAACTCGAACGCAGCCAGTGAATTGACGATCCGGTCGGCACCGACCTCGCGCGGGTTGTCGTAAAGCACGGGGATGCCGGTCCGAATACCCGGGCCGACCACGAGGGGCGAGCGCCCGAAGAGCTTCGTCGAGACCCGTTCCCAGATCGGCAGCAGTGGCGGCACCACGCTCGAGATCGCGATGTCTGTGACCTCCTCGCATCTGCGATCGACTTGTCGGAGCAGTTCGCGCACCGTCAGTGCGGTCTCGTCGGATGTCTGTTCGCGATGGGTGCCGATGCGCCAGTGTTCGGAAAGCGTGGCGGCGCCATTGGAGGGATAGTCGAAGAGCCCCAGGGAAACGTTCGTGTTCCCGATGTCGATGGCGAGTAGGGTGGTCAATTGCCCTCCTTGGCCAGCGTGACGTCGCCTGCGATCACCCGGATGACGTCTCCGGTTTCCAGCCGGAGACGCAGTGCGCCATCGTCGTCGATGCCCAGCGCGGTTCCTTTCAGTTCGGAACCGTCGAGTTCGAGGACGCTGACCCGCTTGTCGCGCATCTGGAAGCGAGCATCGAATTCGGCGCGCACTCCCTCGAATCCGCGATCCGCGCAAACGTCCAGGGTCACTTCGAGGTTACCGTACAGTCGCCTCGCGAACGCCAGCCGGTCGACGGGCCGGCCGCGGTGGCTCGCGAGGCTCGTCGCGCGGTCTCGAAACTCGTCGGGGAACTGGTTGCGATCGACATTGAGGTTGACACCGATTCCGAGGACCAGGAAGTCGACCCGGGTAGCCTCGGCGCCGAGTTCCATCAGGATTCCAGAGGTCTTGAGGCCGCCGAGCA
This sequence comes from Deltaproteobacteria bacterium, assembly GCA_019313605.1. Lineage (GTDB taxonomy): Bacteria > Myxococcota_A > UBA9160 > UBA9160 > SMWR01 > JACZVU01. The sequence continues at coordinate 2,152 of JAFDAW010000268.1, read as the reverse complement.
GCACGTCATTCGGCCATTTGATCGCGACATCGCCCTGTTTTCCGAGCGTCTGCTCGATGGTCTCGGCGACGGAAACCGCCGCCGCGAGGATCCAAGTCGGTGCTTCGGCGGTGTGGATTCTGGGTCGCAGGACGATCGAGGTGTAGAGGTTTACAGCGGGTGGCGAGAAGAACGAGCGCCCGAGGCGGCCGCGCCCGGCCGTCTGCTGGTCGGCGACGACGGTCGTTCCGTGAGCGGAGCCAGATCGCGCGAGATCGAGCGCGACCCGATTCGTGGAATCGACGGTCTCGAAGTAGTGGATCTCCGTCGCGAGCCAGCTGGTTTCCAGGCCGGTCTGGATCTCTTCTGCGTAGAGGCGATCGGGAATCTCGGAAAGTCGGTAGCCACCGCCGGGATCGCCGTCGATCGTGTAGCCCCGAGCTCGCAGCGCCTCGACGTGTTTCCACACCTGTGCGCGCGTGACTCCAATTCTTGACGAGAGCACTTGACCTGAACAGGTTTCGCCACCGGCACGGCGGAGAGCATCTAGAATGCGCGCCGGGCCGCCAGTCACGCGGGAACCCTCCCTGGTTTGGCTACCACGTTCTCGATTTCAAGCGCGACATCTGCCGAGGGTGCAGAGTGGGTCAGGGCGCCGATGGAGATGCGATGCACGCCGGTCTCGGCGATTTCGCGAACGTTTCCGAGGTGTACGCCGCCCGAGACCTCGAGCTGGGCGCGGTCCGCAAGCTGTTCGGCGATGGCCCGCATTTCGGGTGGCGTGCGGTTGTCGAGCAGCAGGTAGTCGGCGCCCGATTCGACCGCCTCGATCGCCTGCGCTTCGCTCTCGACTTCGACGCAGACCCGCAGATTTGCGGGCGCGGCGGCGAGTGCCGCTTTGACCGCGAGTCCCACACCTCCGGCGATCGCGACGTGGTTGTCCTTGAGCAAGATGCCGTCGTACAATCCGACGCGGTGGTTCGTGGCGCCGCCCACTCCGGTCGCGTACTTGTCGAGGCTCCTCCATCCGGGCAGGGTCTTGCGGGTGTCGACGATGCGAACACCCGTGCCCTCGACGGCGTCGACGAAGCGGTGTGTCCAACTTGCGACGCCGCACATTCGCATCAGGAAATTCAGCGCCGTTCGTTCCGCGGCGAGGATGCCGCGCAGATCTCCCTGTACGGTCTGCTCTCCGTCGCGGATCAAGGTCCGAAGCTGGAGCTGGGCATCGATTTCGCGAAACACCGCGAACGCGACCTCGAGTCCACACACGACCAGGGGCTGGCGGGCTTCAATGATCGCAGAACCCTGGTGGCCGGCCTCGACGACCAGCGGTGTCGTCGCGTCACCGGCGCCGATGTCTTCGCTGACCGCCAACTCGACGAGCGGAAACCAGGTTCGCTCCGGCGGGAGGGCCGGGGGAAAACCCATGTGAGCTCCATCGGCCCACCATGATTGCGAGGCGCTGCACGCGCAGCGCGCCGTCGGACACCCCGGGGCCAGGCGGGGATGATGAGGATAGCCGAAGCGAACGCGAGAGGTTCAGCGGATCGCAAACGCGAGGGTGGCGCGCATCGGGTGGGGCAACCGCGGATCCGAGTCCGCCGGGTGAGCGGCGGACGGATCAGTCCTCCTCGGGTTCGGACTTCATCCGGCGGATCTCTTCCTGGATCAGGGTTTCGGCCATCCGTGGGATGACCTCCCAGGCGATCGATTCGACTCGCTCCACCGACTGGCGGACGATCGCTTCAGTGAGCTCCCCGAAAGACTCCCAGGCAATCTTCTCCAGGGTGTCGTGGAGTTGCTGGCGCAATTCGGGCCCGATCGATGCCATCAGCGCTTCCGCCGGCTCGGCGGCAGGCACGGGAGTGGGGTCGGGGGCGGGCTCAGCGGGTGTCTCCACCGCCTCTGCAGGAGTGGGCGCCGAGTAGAGGTCGGCGGCGATCTCCGCGGGCGCCTCCTCGACCACCGCGACTGCGACCGGCTCGGCTTGCGGCGGCGTGGTAAAGCCCTCGGATACCGCGTCGTGGTTCACGACGGTGGTGAGGTCGCTCGCGGCCGGGGGTGATTCGAACGGGTCGGTATCCGCCCCCACATTCGCCTCGGGCAGTACTTCGGGAGCCAACATCGTCATTTCCGCTTCGTCCGCGCGGGGTGTCTCGATCTCAGCGGG
>JAFDAW010000267.1 GCA_019313605.1 Deltaproteobacteria bacterium | reverse complement strand
ACCTCACGGTGCGCAGCGGCGAGGCGCGGGTGTTGCGGCGCGGTTGAGGTCCGAATCGACGACGGTGACCGTCCCCTCCGCCGTAATGAGATATAGTTTGGAGCCCCCCGGCGCAGCAGGCGCTGGGATTCACGGAGAACCCTCGCCATGCCCGAATTCGCCTATCAACCCATTTTCGAACACACTGAAGACGATACGCCGTACAAGCGGCTCGACGATGCATCGAAGCATGTGTCCGTCAGCGAGATCGACGGCCGCTCGATCTTGAAGGTGGGCGCCGAGGCGCTTCAGCTGCTTTCCGCCGAGGCGCTCGACGATGTTTCGCATCTGTTGCGTCCGGGACATCTCGCCCAGCTGCGCAAGATTCTCGACGATCCCGATGCTTCCGCAAACGATCGCTTCGTGGCGCTCGAGTTGCTCACCAACGCAAATATCGCGGCGGGCCGCGAACTGCCGAGTTGCCAGGACACGGGGACGGCCATTGTCGTCGCCCACAAGGGCGAGAACGTCTTCACGGGTATCGACGATGCAGAGGCGATCTCGCGCGGGATCTACGACACCTTCCAGCGTAAGAACCTGCGCTATTCGCAGCTCGCGCCGATCGACATGTACAAAGAGAAGAACACGGGGACCAATCTCCCCGCGCAGATCGATATCTTCGCGGAGCAAGGCGACGAGTACGAGCTGATCTACATCGCCAAGGGAGGTGGTTCGGCGAACAAGACCTTCCTCTACCAGGAAACCAAGGCGCTGCTGAATCCGGAATCGCTGCTGGAATTCGTGGCGGAAAAGATCCTCACGCTCGGAACGGCGGCGTGCCCGCCCTACCATCTGGCACTCGTGGTCGGCGGTACGTCGGCCGAGCTCACGCTCAAGACCGTCAAGCTCGCAAGCGCCCGCTACTTCGATCAGCTTCCCACGTCGGGTAACGATGGCGGCCGCGCGTTTCGCGACGTCGCGCTCGAAGAAGAGATCCAGCGGCTCTGCAACGAGACGGGGATCGGCGCTCAATTTGGCGGCAAGTACTTCGCGCACGATGTGCGCGTGATTCGCCTGCCGCGCCACGGAGCTTCTTGCCCGGTCGGCCTCGGTGTGTCGTGCTCCGCAGACCGGCAGATCCGTGCCAAGATCACACGAGACGGTGTCTTCCTCGAGCAGCTCGAGGAGAACCCCGCCAAATACCTGCCCGAGGTTTCTTCCGATGAGCTCGGCGGGGAAGTCGTGAAGATCGATCTTCGCAGGCCGATGTCCGAGATCCTCGCCGAACTCAGCCGCTATCCGGTGGCGACGCGCCTCTCGCTCAGCGGTCCGATGGTGGTCGCGCGCGACATCGCCCACGCCAAGCTCAAGGAGCGTCTCGACGCGGGCGAGGATCTTCCGCAGTACTTCAAGGATCACATGGTGTACTACGCGGGCCCCGCGAAAACTCCCAAAGGCCGCGCCTCGGGTTCGTTCGGGCCGACGACGGCCGGTCGGATGGACTCGTATGTGGATCTCTTTCAGAGCCACGGCGGCAGCATGGTGATGCTCGCCAAGGGAAACCGCTCGGTGCAGGTGCGCGACGCCTGCAATAAACACGGCGGCTTCTATCTCGGCTCGATCGGCGGCCCGGCCGCGCGCCTCGCCGACCACAGCATCAAGAAGGTCGAAATACAGGAGTACGAGGAACTCGGCATGGAGGCGATCTGGCGGATCGAGATCGAAGACTTCCCCGCCTTCATCGTGGTCGACGACAAAGGCAACGACTTCTACGGAGCCCTGCTCAAGCGCCCAACGCCAACGCTGCAGATCGAATCGGAGCCCAAAAAATAATTTCGGGAGCGCGACGAAATCTACGCAGCCTTGTGAGTTGATTGATTCCAGGAACGCGACGCGATCTGCGCAACCTGTTTAATCGATTGACTCTGCATCATCGCCCCTTCCACTCGCCACCGCTCACGTTGAGGATCGACCCGCTGATCCACTCACCGCCGGGTCCGAGCAAATGGCTGACCATCTGGGCGATGGGCTCCGGCCCTCCAACACCGAGCGGGAAGGAGGCATTGTGCACCCGGATCTCGTCCTCGGACATGGGCGTGCCGGTCGTGCCCGTGGAACCCGGGGCGATGGCGTTCACCAAGATGCCGCGGCCCTCGAGTTCGCTCGCCAGCGCGGTGACGAGACCGTGCAATCCCGCCTTGGCCGCGTTGTAGGCCGGAGTGGTTTCCGTGTCCGGCATCATGGCTGCCACTGAGCTGATGATGACAAGCCGCCCACCCCCCGAAGCGTCGAACGCAGGCACGGCGGCCTTGGCGACCCACCATGGACCCGACAGGTCGACGTCGATCACCTTCCGCCAGAGGTCGTCGTCGGTGCTGTCGAAGTTACCGGGCGGCGCGTCGAGGCCGGCCACTTGCACCGCGGCATCCAGCCCGCCGAGCTGCTGCTGTGCCACGGCGACCATGGCGAGACACGAATCGGGGTCGGAGATGTCGACACGAACTGCCTGCGCGCCCAGCTCGGCAGCGACCGCTGTGACCTTCTGCTCCTGGATGTCGGCGAGCACCAGCGCGTGGCCGTCTTTCGCGAGCGTTCGCGCCACGCACTCGCCGATACCCTGGGCCGCTCCGGTGACGATCACACGCATGGGTTAAGGCGTGACGGCGGCGCGCACAGCCCGGACGTAGTCTGGCGTCGTGGCATAGCGGCTGCCGATGATCTGGATGCTCATGTCTTTCCACCTATCAGCGCTTGTGCGGGCAGCGTAATACGCCCCCCCTCGGACCGACTCACTACTTGACAGAATCATGTAACTTTTCTTGGTCAGTCGTCGGTACCTACCATTCCTCGCTCCGCTCCGTCGTAATATACCCGGTTCACCTGGTGGGCTGCATCATTGCCTTGCGCTTCCGTGTACCTCGCTTAGTTGGAGAATCCGCATAGATTTCCGATGACGTCTGCCAACACTCGAGTTCCTGAGGCGACGTGCTCGGCGCTCGCCGATTCCTCTGCGTTGTGGCTGACCCCTTCCTTGCACGGAATGAAGATCATTGCGGTCGGGCAGCTCGCGGCCATGAACCTCGCGTCGTGCGTGGCGCCCGAGATCAGCTTGCGGACGTCATAGCCGAGCCGCTCAGAAGTCAGCACGATCTCGTTGATGAGTGCAGCGTCGAACGCGGTGTACGGTGACTGGATGATACGCCGGATCTCGGCATCGCAGGGGCTCATGGACGCGATGCGGACATTCAAGCGCCTCTCGAGTTCGTCGAGTGTCGCTTCGTCGGGGTGACGCAGATCAATCGTAAAGGTCACGCGTCCCGGTATCGTGTTGAGTGCGCCCGGGTATACGTCGAATGCACCGACGGTGAATCGGATCGAGTCCTCCGGGTCACGAGTCTCCGCGGAGAAGGCGGCGATGAACTCGGAAGCACCGATCAGCGCGTCCCTTCTTGCGGCCCTTGGTGTCGTGCCGGCGTGTGCCTCGCAGCCTCGGATCTCGACCTCGAACTGGCGCAGGCCCTGAATACCGGTCACGGCGCCGATCGTCGCGTGGCTGCGCTCGAGAACGGGCCCCTGCTCGATGTGGGCCTCCAGGTAGGCGTGATAGTGCGTTTCGAAGGAGCGGCGGGAAACTCCGTCGAAATCCCTCATTGCGAGATCGAGATACTCGCGAACGCTCCCCCCGGATTCATCCCTTGTGCGCAGCGCCGTCTCGAGAGAAATTTCGCCGGCCCGAACCGCCGAGCCCATCGTAGAGGGATGGAAGCGACAGCCCTCCTCGTTGGCCCAGATCACCAGGTCGATCGAGCGCTCCGCAGAAATTCCAGACGCGCGAAGAGCCTCCAGCGCCTCCAGGCCAGCCATCACGCCGAATGCGCCGTCGAATTTGCCGCCGGTGGGCTGCGTGTCGAGATGAGAGCCCGTCAGGACCGCAGGCAATTGCACGTCGGTACCGGGGTAGCGGAAGA
>JAFDAW010000266.1 GCA_019313605.1 Deltaproteobacteria bacterium | reverse complement strand
TGCGACGCCGACTACGACAACGACGGCACCGTGGGCTTCGGCGACTTCGGCGCCTTCACAGCAAATTTCGGCACCACCAATCAACTCTATAACCACACAGAGCCCGTCACCGACGCGGTCGGCTTCGGCGATTTCGGCTTCTTCACGTCTAGCTTCGGCACCGTGCCGGGCCCATCGGGAACAACCATCGGGACGATCGCTTGTCCCTGATCGAGGAGGAGCAACCATGAAGCGAATCGCATTAATCGCAACGATCGGACTTCTGTTTTGGGGAACACCCGCGTTCGCTGAGGACAGTGTCGACTTCGACCTTGATGGAATCGGAGACCGGCTGGACAACTGCTCAGAAGCATCCAATCCGGAGCAGGATGACACCGACCTAGACGATTGCGGAAACCTCTGCGACGCCGACTACGACCAGAGTGGCATCACCGGTTTTGGGGACTTCGGCTTCATCAGCAATTGTTTTGGGAAAGTCATCCCATTGTGTAACCACACAGAGCCTGTCGACGATCCTGTCGCCTTCGGCGATTTCGGTTTCTTCACGTCGAGTTTCGGCCTCGCGCCGGGCCCATCGGGACCGACAGCTGGAACCACCGCCTGTCCCTAGCGGCTGATCGGCGGGAAGTAGCGGAAAGAGTCAAGGGATCCGAGCGCCCGAGAGCAGCGGCAGCAGGAGCGTGAACGCGGCGGGAGCCAGCCCGTCGAGTGCTTGAGCGCGAAACCATCGATCGAGTCAGGACAGCGACAATTCGAGGCGAAATGTAGACGCTCGGATACCCGCGCTCTGTATCGAGGGAATCGAGCCGCCGCTTGAGATCCTTCTCGGGCCGATCCCCAAATCTCGCCACCCATGAGGCTATTTAGCCACAGGGGATCGAACAGGCCCTATGCTTACGCGGATGAGCGAGCGCAAGCGGGTTCCCGCGTTGGTGGTTTCGGGCTTTCTGGGTTCGGGCAAGACGACGCTCGTGCGCCACCTGCTCGCCGACGCGCAGCGCGCCGGTCGCCGCGCGGCCGTCGTCTCGAACGAGTTCGGCGAGCTCGGGATCGATGGCGCGCTGCTGAACCGGGCGGGTGACGACTACGTGGAGCTGTCGGGTGGCTGCGTGTGTTGTCGGCTCTCCGACGAACTCGTCGAAACCCTGCAGATGCTGCGCGAGCGCACGAACCCCGATCTCGTGATCGTCGAAACTTCGGGGGTCGCGCTTCCGTTCGACGTCCAGCTCAACTTCTGGCGCGAGCCGATTGCCGACTGGATCGAGACCGACGTCGCGGTGATCGTCGTCAACGCGGAACAGGTCGCGGAAGAGCGCGACCTCGATGGAATCTTTGCACAGCAGGTTTCGTCTGCAGATCTGCTGCTGCTGAACAAAATCGATCTCGTGGGCCCGGAAGCGCTTCCCAAACTCGAGGCCGCGCTGCGCGAGATCGAACCCGACGCACCGCTGATTCGCGCCGTTCAGGCACAGGTCGATCCCGCACTGCTGTTTCCGCCCGACCCCGACGGCGTGCGCGAGCGGCGCCGAAGCGAGCCGATCGACGCCCGGCCCCACCACCACGAAAAATTCGCCACCGAGGTTTTGACCATCGCGGAAGCGACCGAGCCCGAAGCCCTGCTGGAGCGGGTGCGCGCACTCGCACCCCTTCGCGCGAAGGGTTTCGTCCTCACCTCCGAAGGGCCGCGGATCCTGCAGGGGGTCGGTCCGCGCATCGAGTTGTCGAAACTCGACTTCGAACCACCGGCCGATCTGCTCGGTCGGATCGTGCTGATCCGCCGGAGCGCTGCTTGAGCGAAGCGCCCCCCGAAGACTCCGTGGCCACGCTCTACGATCGGATCCCGAGCGGCGGAACGCAGGACACCGGTGAAATCCTCGACCTCTTCGTCGAATGGATGGCGGACGCGGGCTTCGACCCCTATCCCCACCAGGAAGAGGCCTTCATCGAAGTCATGGCGGGACGCCACGTCGTGCTGAACACGCCGACGGGCTCGGGCAAATCACTCGTCGCGGTTGCGATGCACTTCAAGGCGCTCTGCGAGGGTGAGCGCTCGTTCTACACCTGCCCCATCAAGGCGCTCGCGAGCCAGAAGTTCTTCGAGTTCTGCGACCTCTTCGGCGCCGATAACGTCGGCATGCTGACCGGCGACGCGAGCATCAACCACGACGCGCCGCTGATCTGTTGCACGACCGAGGTGCTCGCGAACATGGCGCTGCGCGAGGGCGCGCAGGCTCCGATCGGCTACGTGGTGCTCGACGAGTTCCACTACTTCGGCGACCGCGATCGCGGTGTCGCGTGGCAGATCCCGCTGCTGCTGCTCACGCGAACCACCTTCTTGCTGATGTCCGCGACGCTCGGAAACACCGCGGCCATCGAAGAAAAGCTGCGCGCGCAGACCGGGCGTGAGGTCGCGTGCGTCTACTCGGAAGCGCGGCCCGTGCCGCTCGACTTCGAGTACCGTGAGACGCCACTGCACGAGACGATCGAAACGCTACTCGATCGCGAGCAGGCGCCGATCTACGTCGTGAACTTCACCCAGCGTCAGTGCGCCGAGCAGGCCCAGGGCCTCACGAGCGCAAAGATCACCACGCGAGAAGAGCGCGCTGAGATCGACACCGCGCTCGCGGGTTTCAAGTTCGACTCCCCGTACGGCAAGGACATGAAGCGCTACCTCCGGCACGGCATCGGGCTGCACCATGCGGGCCTGCTCCCCAAGTACCGCCTGCTCGTCGAGCAGCTCGCGCAGCGTAGCCTGCTCAAGGTGATCTGCGGAACGGACACGCTCGGCGTCGGCGTCAACATCCCGATCCGCACGGTACTCTTTTCGCAGCTGTTCAAGTTCGACGGCGAGAAGATCGGGATCCTGAGCGTGCGCGAGTTCAAGCAGATCGCGGGGCGCGCGGGCCGCAAGGGCTTCGACGAGCTCGGCAGCGTGGTGTGTCAGGCGCCCGAGTATGCGATCGAAAACAAACGCGCTGCAGAAAAAGCGGCCGCTTCGGGCAAGAAGCGAAAGTCCGGCAAGAAGAAGAAGGCCCCCGCGCACAACTTCGTATCCTGGAATCGCGACACCTTCCAGCGGCTCATCCACCAACCGCCCGAAACACTGATCTCGCGATTCCACATCGATCACGGAATCATCGTCAACGTGCTTCAGCGCGACGACTCTGCGCCAGCCTCCGATCGCGGTTACCGCGGCTTGATCGAACTGATCGACCGCTCCCACGAGCGCCCCGCCTCGAAGGCCCAGTTGCGCCGCCACGCCGCCAAGCTGTTCCGGTCGTTGCGGCGCGCGGAAATTGTCGAGACCGTCACCGGGCGCGACGGTCGGCTCGAAGCGAGGGTGGCGGAAGACCTCCAGTTCGACTTCTCGCTCCACCACACGCTGTCTCCGTTTCTGATCGATGCGGTTGCCGTGCTCGACCCGGAGTCGCCCAACTACGCGATCGAACTGCTGACCCTCGTCGAGTCCATCATCGAAGATCCCCGGGCAATTCTCTACGCGCAGATCCGCAAACAAAAGACGGAACTGATCGCGAAACTCAAAGCGCAGCGGGTTCCCTACGAGGAGCGGATCGAAAAACTCGATCGCGTCACCCACCCCAAGCCGGATGCGGACTTCGTCTACGCGGCATTTCGCATCTTCGTCGAGACACACCCCTGGTTCAGCGAGGAGAACATCCACCTGAAGTCGATCGCGCGAGAAATGTTCGAAGACCTGCGCAGCTTCGACGACTACACGCGCGAGTACGCGATTGCGCGTAGTGAGGGACTGCTGCTGCGCTACCTCAACCAGGTTCTCGGCACGCTGGTGAAGACGGTCCCCGAATTCGCGAAGACCGACGAAGTCTACGACGCAATCGCGTACTTCCGCACGCTGATCCAGCGCGTCGATTCGAGCCTGATCGAAGCCTGGGAAATCCTTTCGGATCCGACCGCAGAAACCGAAGATTCCA
>JAFDAW010000265.1 GCA_019313605.1 Deltaproteobacteria bacterium | reverse complement strand
CTCGACGACAGCGGCGATTTCGACCCCTCCGAGACCCGCCCCGGCGAGCACGTAGTGGTGGCCGTGATCGACTCGGGACTCGACGCCAACCACCCCGACATCGCGGGCAATCTCTGGCGCAACTCCGCTGAAATTCCGGGCAATGAAATCGACGATGATGGAAACGGATTCGTGGACGACGTCTTCGGTTGGGACTTTGTCGACGGTGACGAAATCCCCGAAGATGGCGCCGGCCACGGCACGCACGTCTCGGGCACCATCTCCGCACACGGTAACAATCAAATCGGAGTCATCGGAGTCGCACCGTGGGCGAAGATCATGGCACTCAAGGGTCTCGCCGATTCGGGCGCGGGCGACGCCGTCGCGCTCGCCAACGCCGTCCGCTACGCGGCCGATACCGGAGCCGACATCATCTCTGCATCCTGGGGCGGGCTCGCCGGGTCGGCGGCCCTGACCGAAGCCTTTCGCTACGCGCAAGACCTCGGGGTGTTGTCGATTGCTGCCGCGGGCAACTCCGATGCCGACGTGGCGAGTTTCTCGCCGGCGAATCTCGACGAAGTATTTGCCGTCGCCGCCACCGACCCGGATGATGTCCGGGCATCTTTTTCGAACTTCGGAACCGAGATCGATGTCTCGGCGCCCGGGGTGGCGATCCTGTCACTCAATGCAAATGCCGGAGCCAACCGGATCGCGGAGGGAAACCCCGAGCGCGTCGTTGATGGCGATTACCTCCAGATCGACGGCACGAGCATGGCTTGCCCCCACGTCTCTGGTACGGCGGCCGTCTTGCTGAGCCAGGATCCGGGGCGGTCTGTCGATGACCTTCGGGGCCGCCTGCTGGCGGGTGCAGAATCGATCGCGGCTTCGAACCCGGATTTCGAAACCCTGCTCGGCCGCGGGCGGATCAACCTGCTGGCATCGCTCACCGCCGAGCCGCAGCCCCTCGTCAAGTTGGTCGAAGTCGACCAGGGCAGAGCGGCACCCGGGCGGGACGCGTCGATCGCGGTATTCCTCCAGAACCAATGGGTCGCCACCTCGGACGTCACCGCGACCCTCTCGACCGACAGCCCGTATGCGTGGGTCCGAAGCGATCAGACGAAATTTGCAGAACTCCCGACCGGTCAAACCGTCGACAATCTCGACGACCCATTCGAAGTGGGCTTTGATGCCTCAACCCCAATCGGAGCGGAGATCTTGTTCGACCTCACACTCGAGGGCAGCGACGGCTACCTGCAAACCCTCTCCTTTGTGCTTCACATCACGCACTTCGCGGATGTTACGCGGCAAACAGGACTCCCGGTTTTCGACATCCTGCCTTGGAGAGTCACGCTGCACGATTACGACGGCGATGGGAATGCCGACGCGCAAATGATCGGACTGTTCAGCAATAGCCTCTACCAGAACACGGGAGAGTCCTTCACCGCGCAGGGCGGATCGGGAGGTGTCGGCGTTTCGCAGGGCCTGTTCTTCGACATCGACAACGACGACGACCAGGATCTCTTCATGGCAGGCTTCAATGTCCTGTCCGGTAGTGAATTCTTGCTGAATACCGGAGGCGGCGACTTCGCAAACATCACCGACGCCAGCGGCATACGGGGATTGCGCGCGTTTACAACCGCAGCCTTCGATTACGATGGTGACGGCTGGGTCGACTTCGTATCCGGCTCAGCGCCGCGCACGTCGGCAGAATACCCGCCGGGCCTTTCCCTGATGCGCAACAACGGAGACCACACCTTCACGGACGTCACCGCAATGACCTGCCTCGACCCCAATACCCGGCTCATCAACGGCCAGATCCTGGTGTTCGATTTCGACGACGATGCGGACCCGGATCTCCTGTTGGTGTCGATCTTTGGCATGAGCCTGTACCGGAACAACGGCGATGGCACATTCTCCGATGTGGCGGTCAAGTCCGGCTTGACGCCCTTCAAGCGAAACAAAGAAGGTTGCAGCGCAAATAGCGGGCGCAACCGACGACCCGAGTGTGAATCGATCGCCTCCATGGGAGGTGCCGTCGGTGATTACGACAACGACGGACACATCGACGTCTTCCTGACGGGCCGACGCGGAGAAGATGGCGCGGCCGTGAGCACCCTCTACCGAAACGACGGAACCGGGGGCTTTACCGATGTCACCGCTGAATCCGGAGATCTCGCGGCAGGCGACGTCAGTGGAATCCACTGGGGCAACGCGTTTTTCGATTACGACAACGACGGCGATCTCGATCTCTACGTGACCAGCGAATCACTCACCGAGATTCGCACCAATTCGCTCTTCGAAAACAATGGCGATGGAACCTTTACCCAGGTGACCGATCTCGCATTTCCGAGAGATACGGGGCCGTCCGGCGCCGCCGCGGCGATCGGCGACTACAACAACGACGGTGCCCTGGATGTCTACGCACCCTCGGGCTTTCTCGGATCCGGCAAACTCGGGGCCTTCTACGAGAACTTGAGCGCCCAGGAAAAGCATTGGATCGTGGTGCGGCTGCGCGGCTCGATCAGTCACCGGGACGCTTATGGGGCGCGGGTCACGGTCCGCGCGGACGGGCACTCCCAGCTGCGCGAACTCCACACTTCCCCCGTCGACCCGACCCCCCTGCACTTCGGATTGGGCAGCGCCAACTCGGTAGAAGAGATCCGAGTGCGTTGGCCGAGTGGAATCATCCAGGTGCTGCACGGGGCGGAGAGCGACCGGGTCATCGAAATCACCGAACCCACCGAATGCAGGCTGGCCAGTGACTACCCCGAGCCCGGACAGTCGATCGTCGAGTGCCCCGTGCCCACGGATCTCAAGCAGGCCGTCCGGCGCGCCCGATTCCCCGACAAGCCGATTTGCCGACCGTAATCGGCTCCTCCGCAATTGCGTTTATGCGCGACTCGACTCCGAGCCCGATTCGATCGACCAGACGCCGTTGGCGCCGATCGCCGCGAGGAGCAAGAACGCCCAGCTATACACTGCTGCGAGTTCCCCATCGTTTTGAATCGGCAGCGGCCCGTAGGACTGGTGATAGAGAAAATACGCCACTGCCATCGTACCGCTGCAGATGAAGGCAGCCAGCCGCGTCTGCAGGCCGATGCAGACCAGCGCACCGCCCACCAACTCGATGGCTCCGCCTACGATGTGGATCGAATCGAGATCACCCGGTGTTCCGCCGAAGACACCAAAAAACTTGTCGAATCCGTGTTGCGCAAATAGAAAACCGACCACGATGCGGGTGGCGGCGATGATCTGGGGTCGAACCGAATCGAGAAACTTCATGGGGCACCCTCCGTCCATTCCTTTCAGGTCTGCGGCCTTTGGGCCCCCGAGACTGCGATCTTCGAACTCCGGGGCTGTGGCCATCCAGCGCGGCCTCGGAACCTGCGAGGACGCGCCGATAGAGTCTCATATTGCTGGTAGCGCGCGCCTGCTTTATTTTGGGTGCCGCATGCCGACCCCCACCCGCCAAAGCCGAACGCGATGTCTGCACCGCTGAGCGGGATCCGCGTCCTCGAGCTCAGCCGCATCCTCGCGGGTCCCTGGGCGGCGCAGACCCTCGCGGACCTCGGCGCCAGCGTGATCAAGGTGGAGAAGCCCGGAAGCGGCGACGACACCCGCAGCTGGGGGCCTCCGTTCACGAAGCGAGCCGGTGACGCCGTGGATGAGGCCACGGGCGATGCCGCCTATTTCCTTTGCGCCAATCGCGGCAAGCGCTCGGTGACGATCGATTTCACCCAGCCCGAGGGACAGAAGCTCGTGAGAGCGCTCGCGCAGCAGAGCGATGTCGTGATCGAGAACTTCAAGGTCGGCGGTCTCGAAAAGTACGGACTGGATTACGCCTCCCTCCGCGCCGACAACCCCGGTCTCATCTATTGCTCGATCACGGGTTTTGGCCAGACCGGCCCCTACCGGGAACGCCCCGGATACGACTTCCTGATCCAGGGAATGTCCGGCTTGATGAGCATCACCGGCGAGCCCGACTCCGCA
>JAFDAW010000264.1 GCA_019313605.1 Deltaproteobacteria bacterium | reverse complement strand
TCCCCGAGAGACGATCACGAACATGCAATCCGACAAATCCGACAAATCCGACGATGGATCGGAACGGACCGAACCTCCGAGGGAGGTCGGACCGACAGGCCAAACCCGCGAAGAGGCACCTCTCGGACTTGCTCCCGCAGCGGCGCAGGATTGGCTCGAACTGCAGAGCGCGCTTGCGTTGCAGCCAGAAGCGATCGGGGATCGACTGCGAGCTGGCTCATCTCCCAAGCGGATCCTTTCAGACCTGGGAGCACAGATCGAGCTGCTGCCGCGCCAAGCGGACCTGGTCGACGAACGAGCGGCGATCGCGAATCGGAACGCGAAGCTCGAGGGCCTCGGGATTCGGGTCGTTCCTCTGACGAATCCAGCCTACCCGAGCCCCCTTGCTGCTCTGATCGATGCGCCCCTCGTTCTTCTCGTGCGTGGTCGGGTATGCGCACTTTCGAGTCCCGGGATCTCGATCGTCGGTGCACGAGCCGCAACTCATGCCGCGCGTGGGACCGCGCGTCGTCTGGCTCGGGAACTCGCGGCCGTTGGATTTACGATCGTGTCCGGGCTCGCACGAGGCATCGACGCGGAGGCCCATCGCGGCGCGCTCGAGGCACACGGGCGTACCGTTGGCGTGCTCGCTTGTGGACCCGATCGGATCTACCCGCCGGAACATCGAGCGTTGGCAGAAGAGATTCTCGAGAGCGGTGCGGTCATTTCCGAAATGCCACTCGGGGCACCACCTCGGCGGAGCCATTTCCCACTTCGCAATCGCATCATCAGTGGCCTCTGTCTGGCGGTGATCGTGGTCGAGGCGCGCAAGCGAAGTGGGTCCCTGATCACGGTTCGCCACGCGCTCAATCAAGGGCGCGAGGTCTTCGTCGTGCCCGGGTCGATCGAAGGCCCCTTTGCGGAAGGAACCAACCAGCTCTTGCGCGACGGTGCGCGACCGATTCGGTGTGCTCGCGACGTGATCGAGGATCTGGGCATGGATGGGCGATTGGACTTCGACTTCGCGATTCCCGCCCCAACCACGAGCGCGCGCGCCACCAGCCCCGATTCTCTGGAGGCCCGCGTACTCGCCGTGCTCGCGCTGGGCCCGGCGACGCGGGATGAATTGCTGTGCCGAGCGGAACTCGACGCGAGCGGACTGGCCTCGGTGCTGCTCGAACTGGAGCTCACGGGACGCATCGTCGAGGATCGCGATGGTCGGATCCATGCCCGTTGGAGTTGAGGCCGCGATACGCCGAGCGCTGGGCTACTCTCCGCTCGTCGTGCATTCACAGGGCCGACTCCCCCCGTCGCTGCTGTTGACCTGATCGGCTTTTGGTCTCCTCGTTTTCGACGGGCGAGGGCGAAATCCGGGAGGGATGGACGGGCGGCGGTCCGAGCCAGATCAGGCGTGTGAGGAGATGGGTGCGATGGCTGATTCGGTGGCTGGCTTGGTGGGAAGTGGAGCGGAGCGGGTCGTGGTCGTCGGGGCTGGGCTCGCTGGCAGCGAAGCGGCATGGCAGCTGGCCGAGCGCGGCGTCGATGTCTTGCTCTATGAGATGAAGCCCGAGCGTCGCTCTCCCGCTCATGCCTCGGACGACTTCGCCGAGCTTGTCTGTAGCAATTCCCTGCGCGCGAACACGCTGGGAAACGCGGTGGGTCTGCTCAAAGAAGAAATGCGTCAGCTCGGATCGCTCGTACTGAGGATTGCCGATCGCACGGCGGTGCCCGCAGGCAAGGCGCTCGCGGTGGATCGCCTGGAATTCGCGGCCGGTATGACCGAGGCGATTCGGTCTCATCCTCGAATCGAGGTTCGGCACGAACGCGTCTCGAGCATCCCCGACGCCGAACGCGTGATTCTCGCGACGGGCCCTCTGACGGATCCGGAGCTGGCCGAAGACCTCTCGAAGGTACTCGGCGAGGAGTCGCTCTACTTCTACGACGCGATCTCCCCGACGATCTATGCGGACTCGATCGATGAGTCGATCGTTTTTCGTGCTTCGAGGTATGACGACGGGGTCGGCGATTATCTGAACGTGGCCTTGTCTCGTGACGAGTATGAGACTTTCGTCGACGAGCTGCTTCGCGCGGAAACCGTGCCGCTGCATGCCTTCGAGGCGGCGCTCTATTTCGAGGGTTGTCTTCCCATTGAAGAAATGGCGCGGCGGGGGCGGGACACACTTGCCTTTGGTCCCATGAAGCCCGTCGGTCTCGTCGATCCGCGAACTGGCCGTCGTCCGCATGCAGTGGTGCAACTCCGCCAGGAAGACCAGGGGGGCACCCTTTGGAACCTCGTTGGCTGTCAGACCAAGCTCCGTGTTGGCGAGCAGAAGCGGATTTTTCGAGCATTGCCGGGCCTGGGCGACGCCGTATTTGCCCGCTATGGATCGATCCATCGCAACACCTACGTCAACGCCCCATTACAGCTCGACGAACATCTTCAGTTGAAGCGGCGTCCGGGTGTCCATCTGGCGGGTCAAATGGCGGGCGTCGAGGGCTATGTCGAATCCGCGGCGCTCGGCTATCTGGCGGGAGTTGGGGTGGCGCGGTGTGTACGAGGGTTGTCCCAGGAAACGCCACCCGCAGAAACGGCGCATGGGGCGCTTCTGCGACATCTTCAGAACGCGGATGCAAAACACTTCCAGCCCATGAACGTGAACTATGGACTCTTTCCCCCCCTCGATCGGGCTGTGGTCGAGGGGGCTCTGGTCGACCTCGCGGCCCACGATGACAAGAACGAAAACCAGGGCGAGGAGAATGGCGGCAGCCGGGGCCGATCCAAGCGAGGTCGGAGAAGGAAGCTGCCCAAACGTGAGAAGAACGAGTTGCTCGCGGCGCGAGCACTCGATTCATTGGGCCCGTATTGCGAACGGGTACGTCCATCGGTGGAAGGGGCAGTATGAACTGGACCCAGTCCATCGAAGGATTCGGGAGATATATCGGCGTCGAACGAGGACTCTCGCCCCATACGCGCCGCGCCTACGAATCCGATGTCCGACAGCTGACCGTGCATACGGGTGCCGAGGTCAGTCCCGCGCGGATCGAGGCCGATCATATTCGCGCCTGGCTCGCGAGCCTGCATCGGCGGCGCAGCCCTGCGACGTTGGGTCGAAAACTGGCTTCCGTTCGGTCTTTCTTTCGATGGTTGATTCGCGAAGGGGTGATCCGGGAGGATCCGACGGCGGGTTTGCCGATGCCCAAACTGGAGAAGCGCCTACCGCGTCCTCTCTCGGTCGACGACTGTGAACAGCTCATCACAAAAGATCACCGCGTCTTGCGCCAGCCCGCGCCCGAAGGCGGGGACCGGGAGCGACGATCCAGATGGATGACGCTGCGCGATCGCGCACTCGTCGAGCTGCTCTATGGCACCGGGATTCGGATCGGTGAGCTGGTGGCCCTCGATGTCCGAGATCTGGCGTTGCGTGCGCTCGAGGTTCGCGTGATGGGCAAGGGTCGGAAGGAACGCATCGTTCCGATTCCCGAACAAGCGCGTCATGCGCTCGATGCCTGGCTCGAGATTCGGCGACATTCCGGTGTGATGAGCGAACCGCTCTTCATCTCGCTTCGGCCGCGGCGTGAAGGTGGCCCGCGTCGACTGGCTGCTCGCGAGGCGCGTCGAATTCTCGGAGAACGAGCGGTCCGCGCGAATCTGGATCAGCATGTGCATCCCCATCGGCTTCGGCACAGCTACGCAACGCATCTGCTCGATATGGGTGCCGATCTGCGGGAGATTCAAGAGCTACTCGGGCACGCGAGTCTATCGACGACCCAGAAATATACGGCGGTTTCGATCGAACACCTTCGCGACGCCTATGATCAGGCCCATCCCCGTGCGGCGGCGGGGAAGGCTACGAAAACCGGAATGACAGGGAAGAAACGATGAGCCTTCACGGCGAGAACGGAATGGGCTTCGGCGAGCAGCGGATCCGATCGACCACTGTGGTCGCGGTGCTGCGCGATGGTCAGGTCGCTCTGGCCGCGGATGGTCAGGTCACCCTTGGC
>JAFDAW010000263.1 GCA_019313605.1 Deltaproteobacteria bacterium | reverse complement strand
CTCGAAGCTCCTGGATCTTCAGCTCTCCGATTTTGTACGCGAGAGCCTGGCCGGGCCAGACGATGTAGCGGTCGACCTCGACGATGATGTCGTGCTCGGCCTTGGGCGCGTTCTGTTTGAAAAAATCGATCGCCCGCTGGCGGCTCCAACCCAGCGAGTGGATCCCCGTGTCGACTACGAGCCGGATTGCGCGCCAGATCTCATAGGTGAGCCGTCCGAATTTCGAATACGGGCTTTCGTAGAAACCCATCTCGCCACCGAGGCTCTCCGCGTAGAGTCCCCAACCTTCCACGAACGCGGTGTAGAAGCTGTGTTTCAGTACGTCGTGGATTTCCTCCAACTCCTGGGCCAACGCGATCTGGAGGTGATGACCGGGAACCGCTTCGTGGAGAGAAAGCGCTTCCATCTCCCAGCTGGGCCGAGTCGCGAGGTCGTAGGTGTTTGCGAAGAAATACCCCGGTCTCCCCGCGGCGAGGGAACCCGGCTCATAGTAGGCGGTCGTCGTCGATTTTTCGTTGTAGCTGGGTACCGGCTTCACGCCGTAGGGCAGTCGTGGCAATTTGCCGAAGAGTCGCACGAGCTCTGGATCGGCGCGCTTGCAGATGGCCCGGTAGGCGGTGAGTAATGCCTCTGGCGTGTCGAAGTAGAATTGAGGATCGGTTCGGAGGAACTCGGCGAATTCCGCGAAACTGCCGTCGAATTCCAGATCTTGAATGATCTGTTCCATCTCACTACGGATGCGCTTGACTTCCGCGAGTCCGATTTCGTGGATCTGTTTCGGCGTCAGATCCGTGGTGGTGTGAAAGCGGGCGTTGTAGGCGTACCATTTCTTGCCGTTCGGCATTGCCGATTGGCCGATTGTTTTCCGCGCACCCGGTAGGTACGTCTCTTCCAGGTATGCGAGCAGGCTGCGGTAGGCGGGGTAGACGTCCGCGACGAGCACCTGCTCGGCTTCACTTTGCAATCTCGCTCTCGTCTTCGCGGGAATCTGGTCGGAGATCTCGGCGAACGGGTTGAGGATGGGGCTGTCGGCCGCTTTTTCGGTGATCAGGTTGCGCACCTGCTGCGGAACCTCTCGCAGCGTGATCTGGGGCGGAGTGATCCCTGCCGATAGACCTTGTTCGAGCAGTGCCCGTGTCTGCTCCACGAGTACGGGCACCACTCGCAGACGCGCGAGCATGTTTTCGTAATCATCAACCGAACTTGCGGGCATCGATGCCAGCAATTGCGGAACATCCTGGTGGACGCCCCCGAGCTGGTTGATCGCGAGAAGCTCCGATCGATACTGAAAGCCTTCGACGCTCCTCTGAATGTCTTGTTGGACCAACTTGCGGTCGAGCTGCGCACCTGCGTCGAGTGCGGAAATGTCGATTGCCTCGAACTCCGCGAGAAATTGCCGCTCATCGCGCTGTCGCTGGGCGATCGCTTCCGCCGAAAGGTCGGTCCAGCGGTCGTCGTGGCCGGGAACACCGACGTAGGTCGCAAACTCCGGGAACGAATTCAGCTGCCAATCCCAGATCCGATCGAAGAGTTCGTAGAGGCGCTCCTGCTGACTCGGAACCGCTTCCGCAGCAGCTGCGCCGGGGGCTAGCGAAGCGATTCCCATTGCGACCGCGACCGCGACCACGAGCCAGTGCCGCATTTCCGCCTCCTCACCAATTCGTCGAACACCCGCCCGCGCGATCGCGGGGCACCTAGTCTACCGGCCCGTTTATCGTACCCACCTCGCAAACCGACCCGGCTTCCAATCCGGCTTATTCCCTATCTCCAGCCCTCCTTCCGGTCGCCTGCATCGACCTGCGGGTTTTTTCACCCGCCATCCGTGGGTAAGGTGATTCGCGGTTCGTGCCGATTGGGAAAAAGTTGGGAGGGGTGGGGCATGACCGAGAAAACGGGTTTGACGCGTGCGAACCGTGTTCCGATTCGCCTGGATACCTACTACGCCTACGGCTGGGTGGAGGGAGCGGGCGTCGTCGCGAACATTTCCTACTCAGGTGCCCTGATCGAAGGAACGCCCGCGCAGCCCGACATCGGCACGCCGATCGTCCTCCATGTTTGCCTTCACCCGCCGAGTGCCTTCCAGGTGTCGAGTCCTTTCGAGCTGGTGGGTCACGTCGTGCGCCACAGCTCCTCCGGTTTTGCAGTCAGATACGACGCGGGCACCAGTCAAAAGGTGCACCGCATGGTTGACAATGCGGCCGCCATCGTGGCCGCGCAAAACTGAATCCGAATCCATTCCAGGACGCCGCCGTGTCGCGGAGATTCGGAGCAACGTCGGTGACATCCATTCCGAAGCGCGATAGCGGCGAGATGTCTGCGGGCTACGGAGACGCCGTGATGATCTGTTCCGAGATCTCCGCGATGTTGGAAATGATTCTCGAGCGCTTTGCATGACAGACGAACCGGAACTCTCTCGACCAGCCGCTGTCATCACCGGACACTTCGATTGCGCCTACCGAGCAGCCCGATTGCGTGAGGAGCTCGGCTGAAGCTGCAGCGAGCGAGTCGCAGAATTCGGGTGTTGACGTCGCATCGGTGTATTGCCGATAGAGATAGGGAGCCCGCTGGAAGACATCTCCGCTCGCTTCGAAGCTGTAATACACCCATGCCTCTGGGGAGTTGGACGAAACCCCGCAGTAGTAGCTTCCGATCATCACCTCGGTATTTTCATTGGCGGATCCGTTGGGCTGCTGCCCGTCGGCTGATGACGCGAATCCGATTACCAGAGCGATCGACGCCAATCCCAGATGTCCCGTCAGTCGCTGCTTCAGCATGGTAGTCCCCCTTTTCGATTCTCAGAACAGGGGGGATGGGCGGATCATAGCAAGTGCGATTGGCGAGTATCCGGCAGGAACGATCCGTCGCTAAACGGTGTTTCCTACTGCCAACCTACGGGCTCGTAGCCCAGATCCTGGAGACAGCGATCTACGTAGCTGATGTGGGCCTGACTGGTTGTCTTCCGCTGAAAGAGCAGCGCGCGCATCAGCGCCGCCGCCGCGCCGCTTGCTGCGCCCACTCCGGCTCCGCGCCCCGCGTGGCCGACGACCGCGCCACCTGCTGCTCCGGCAGCACCCCCAATCGCACCGCCCGCCGCGGCGCTGCGTGCGGCGCTCGTAACCTTGCTGGGATCCCGATTGGCGCCCGCGGCGTCGGCCGTTACCCGACACCCTTCGATGTCGCTCTGGGCGACACTCTCGCCGACGTACTGATAGTGGGCGTTCGGGTAGAGGATGGGTTTGGGGCCAGCACATCCGGACAGCATCGCGGTGGCGAGTGCGACCAGGCCAACTCGGCAGGTTCGAGATCTCATGCATCGGGCTCCGCATCAATAGGTGGGCATGCGCGATCTGACAGGGCGCGAAATCTTCCCGTACTTCGAGCTTACTTCAGCCCCTGCAACGCTCCCAGCTCCACCCGCTGTCTTCGCCGTGCGTCTTACCACCGCAAGAGGGTCGAGCGTGATGCTGGCGGGTGCCGGCCGATCGGCGGGATTTGATCTGATCGAGTGCCCAAAGGAGCGTGCATTTCGCCTATCCTCACCCTCGGCGATTTGGCCGTCCCGGTTCGATCGAGCGGAGCACTTGTTAACCAGCGAGGATGGAAATGAAACTGCTGCAATCTCACGCGCACCCTGGGATCGGTTTTTTCACCTCTGTTGCAGTGTTGCTGGCCGCGCCGGTGGTGGTTGCCGAGCAGGCCGAACTCGTCGACCGCGCCAAAGAGGCTGGGCTCGCCGATGCGCCCGGCTACGGCAAGGCGGTTTCGATGGTCGACGTCAATGGCGATGGTTGGGAGGATCTCTGGGATTCGAATACGAACCGGCGCCCCCCGAGCCCGGACAGCTTCAAACCGTACGATCTCGGAATCGACCCCGATCATCTGGAGTTCACCTGGGGTGCCGCCTGGGCGGACTTCGACAACGATGGGGATCCCGATCTGCTGCTCGGCAGTGGGGGGTTCCTCGGAGAGGGAAGCCTCGCGCTCTACGAGAACCGCTGGAAGGAGGAGCAGAAGCTGGTCAAGCTTCCGGCGGGGATCAGCACGGCGAAACGTCAGTGGTGGGGAGTCAGCTGGGCCGATTTCAACAACGACGGCTGCCTGGATTTTGCGGCGATCGCGCGCAAGAACCGGGAGTGGGTCTATCAGAGCAATTGCGACAAGACGTTTACTGAA
>JAFDAW010000038.1 GCA_019313605.1 Deltaproteobacteria bacterium | reverse complement strand
TTCCACGAAAGCCCCACCAACGAGATCACCAACCCGGCCCTCGACCCGATCGCGAAGATCCCGGAAACGAAGGTTACCGCGGTGCGAGTGGCGAAGATCGGGTAACCGATTGGTGTAGAGCCAGTTCGTGTAGAGCCGGCTGGCCGTTGCGCCCCGTCGGTTGGCCGTGCACTCCACTGACTGGCCGTTTCACTCCACTGGTTTGCCGTTTCACTCCACTGGTTTGCCGTTTCACCCCACTGACTAGCCGTTGCACTCCGTCAACTAATTCCAGAGATCCATCTGCCGGTAGACCGCCGCGCCGAGATTGCGCACCGGCTCGGGGCCGATGTAGGGCATCTTCTTGTCGACCATGGCGAGGCGCGACAGCGGCGTCTCCTCCCCTGCGACCCGCTCAGCCGCGATCTGGCCCGCCAGCTGGGCCATCACCACACCCTCTCCGTTGAAGGCAACGGCGTGGAAGATGTTGTCCGAGTCGCCCAGGGTACCCACCGAGGGCATGCCGTCCTTCGTGGCGCCGACCGTGCCACCCCAGTTGTGGGTGAAGCGCACACCCTCGAGCTGCGGGAAGGTCACGAGCAGGCTGCGCTGCATTTTTTCGACCGAAAACGATGCGGTTGTCAGCCGAGAGCCGCAGATACATGAAATCCGAGCGCGTATCCCACAGGCCTTCGCGGTCCGCCCAGCCGATGCTCGTCAGCTGGGTCTCACTCAGCGGCTCGGTGGCAGCCGCGAATACGGTCACGGGGAGAATGCGGTTCTTGAACAGACCGAGCTGCGGCGCGTAGCCGTTGAGTGCGATCACCACCTTGCTCGCGAGCACCTCCGCATATTCGGTCACGAGACGCACCGTCGACCCGGGATCCATCCGCAGCACCTTGGAACGCTCTGACACCTCGACACCGAGCGTCTCGATCACGTCTTTCATCCCACGCGCCAGCTTCGCCGGATTCACGATCGCGTCGTTCGGATTGCGCAAGCCGCCGAAGAATCTCTCGGTGTGGACCTTGCTACGCAGCTCGGGCCGATCGATCAGGTCGAGGCGGATTCCCATCTGATCGTAACGCTGCTTCTGCTCGATGAGGTACTCGAGGTGGCTCTCGCCGGCCGCCATCACCGTGGAACCGGTCAGCTCGAGTTCGCAGTCCACGCCGAATTCGTCGGCAAAGGTCCGGATCTGCTCCAGCCCGAGCCTGGTGGCGTCGTAATACGCGCGCGCCGCCTCGGGGCCCTGTGTCTCGAAGACGTAGTCGACTCCCGGCTCGCCCACATCCGCAATACCGCCATTGCGCCCGCTCGCCCCGTAACCACAACGCGCCCCTTCGAGGAGCACGATGCGCTTCCCGGGAAGGAGACGCGCCAGGTTATACGCCGCCGACATGCCCGCGAAGCCCCCACCGACAACCGCGATGTCGACGCGCTGACGTCCCTTGAGCGGCGGATTGACCTGGCCGTCGTACATGCCGGCCGACTCGAACCAGTAATTATCGACGAAGTACTCGTAGAGCTTCGGAGGCCGGTGAGGGTCTTTCGAGAAGATCCATCGCGGCATCACGCCTACGGTCCAAACACCCGCGCCACCTAACGCAGCACCGGCGAGAAAAGCGCGCCGGGAAATTCGCTTACCCGGCTTGCGTTTGGAATCGGCCATGATCTTCCCCCCCTAACAGAACGCATTCCAATGCGGAATCCGCTCCCCGACACTCCGTCAGATCTGGGAATTGCAGACCGTGCGCCGAGAGGATGGCACACTGATTCGCCTTGGGCCCACGAGTTCAAAATTCTCTCCGAGCCGCGAAGACCGGATGGCCAGCTGGCGCAATTCAGTCTACGCGGCCGAACTCGGGCCGGCGGCAGTGCTCACTTCATCAGCTCTTGAACGAGAGGTGCCCCATAGAAGTGCTCCAGGTACCCGGATCTGTACCCACCGGCTCGCAGGCTTTGATAGTGGCGCCTCATCGCCTCCACTGTCGCGCGGTCCATCCAGGCGTTGGAACCCTCGAGGTAGGCCGCCTGGTGGTACATGATCTCCATCAGGGCGAAATAATCCTCGAGAAAGGGGACCTGCGTCTCGTCCAGATAATCCGAGACCTCGGCCATCACATCGTAGATCTCGGGATCCTGTGGCGAGAGGTAGTGGACCGATTTCGAGTACTCCATCGTGGGATGGTCGTCGCTCACGGGTGCGGCACTCTCCGAATATTCCGCGAGCCCTCGCTCGCCCATCACGAACGACCCGGCAATCTCCGTCAGGCCGCTGGCCGACACCGCCTGGAGATCCCGCTTCAACGCGACATTCGAATCGATCCTGGATCGGAGCGTCGGGAGATCGAATCGGAACGAAGTCGGGGACCCGATCAGGATCAGGTTGTTCTGGTAGCCAGAGATCAGGATCGAATGCGGAAAGACGTTCACGAAGGCTTTGATCGCGCTGCGAGCGACGTCCTGATTCAATTGAGAAATCGGTAGCCACTGCGTGAAGAAACCGCGTTCGGTGAGCTTCCCTCGAATCAACTCGTAGTAATCCTGGGTGTAGAGATTCACAGTGTGGGCAAAGGGAAGCGGCGGTGGCTCCGAGGTGATCAGATCGTAACGACCCTCGTGTATCAGCAGGTGATGCCGGCCATCGTTGACGAAGGCGCGCACCTTGGGGTGGTCGAGCACGCGATGGTTCGTGGCTTCGAAATAGCCGCTGATGGATAGGATGTCTTCGGAAAGATCTACCACGTCGATGTGCTCGAGCGAATCGTGTAGCGACACCGCGAACGCGGTATTGCCGACGCCATAGCAGATGATGAGCGCTTCACGGGGTTCCTCGCGAATCAACAGGGGCAGGTGCGCCATCAACTTCATGTACCGCTGAGCGCCGTGGCTCGTATCGGACATGGAAAAGCCATTGGTATTGAGACTCCGATACGCTCCATTCGAATGTTCCAGCACGAGAATGGATTCGTTTCGCCCCTCGTGCCGATAGATGACCTCGTCCTTCAGCTCGGCGTGAAACGAGTATCGGTTCATCAAGAAATCCGAAGGCAGCAACCACCACAGCGCCGACAAACCGATCGACACCGCCAGCGCGGGCCGCAACAGGTGGTTTGCGCACTGCCGCCACAACAAGAACGCACCCGAAAGAATCGTCAACCCGGAGACGAGCATCAGGCTCTTCTGAACGCCGATGAATGGAGTCAACCAGAACCCCTGCAGGATCGTCCCCGCAACCGCTCCGAACGTGTTGAACATATAGAGGCGCCCGACTTCCCGTCCGACGGACCGGAAGTAGCGCTGGCAAAACGCGTTGACGAGTGGGAATGCCCAACCCATGAAGAACGCCGGGAGGCCCACGACCAGCGCCACCATGGCCAGGCTGAACGCGTAGCCCGCGTGGTAGCGGCTGGATTCAGAAACAAAATTATTCACGATCCAATCGACGGCGGCGAAGTAGTCAACGCTGTTGATGAAGAAGATCGTTGCCAGCGCCGTGCATCCGACTGCCATCTGACTCAGCGCGAACAGCACCAGCGGTGATCGCCTTTCAGAGATCAGCCGACTGCTGGCGAAGCTCCCCGCGACGAAGCCCAGCAGAACAACCGTGAGGACGGAGCTCAAGACGGCGCGGTAGCCGAGGAGGTAGGACGCCAGTACCCGATACCAGATGACCTCCAGCGCCATCCCGCAGAAGCCACTGATCGCGAATGTGGCGGTGGCGAATGTGAGGAGCATCCGATCGGCGCCCCAGCTGTCGGGTCTCGGAATCGAGTCGCTGGGCTGCTCCGCCGCGAAACCCGCGGCCTGGCTACTACGTCGGCCCAGGAAAACCCACCCCAACGCGGCGACCAGCAGATTCAGCGCGCCCGCCACGGCTCCCGTTCCCAACACGCCAAGGGTCCGGATGAACGCGTAATCGGCCAGGAAACAACCCATTGCTTCGCCCAACGTGTTGAACATGAACAAGAAGCCGATCCGTTTTCCAACGTTTTCGTCGACCGAAGAAACCAGCTTCGACAGCAGCGGCAGCGTGCCCCCCATCAAGAAAGTCGATGGCGTCAACAGCGCGAACGAAACCGCGAAGCGCCACAGATTCGTCGCAGGCGACAAGTGGAAGAATCCGTCTTCAGATACGCTGGGCTGGTACCAGGAAATCATCGCGGAGAGCGCGTCCAGCTTCGGGATGACCCAGATGGTGCCCACACCGAGCGCCCCGATCAGAAGCTCGAACACGCAGTACCCGATGATGAGGTGACGAGGCGTTTTCAGATACCGGTCGGCCAGGGAGCCCACGCAAAGGCTCCCGATGCCGAGCCCGAACATGAAGACCGAGAGCGTCGTGGCTACGGCGTAATCCGTATTCCCGAATACGAGCCCCAACTGCCTGGCCCAGACGATCTCGTAGATCAAACCGCTGATGCCGGAGAGAAAGAACAGCAGATAGACGAAGGGCGCGGAGACGGCCCCCTCGGATAACTTTGCGACTTGATCGGGTTTCGAGTTAGTCACCACGGATCGAATTCAGCCGGTGCGCTCGCGGTACTCGGCCACAGTGCGGCGCACTAGAGGCAATAGCGCCTCCGCACCCCCACCCCCCTTCTGCACGATGCGCTGCGCGTGGGCAGTCAGGAACTCTCGCTCGCTCGTACTCAGCTCCTTGGCGGTCAGCACGACCACCGGCACCGCACAGGTGGCCTGATCCGCGCGCAGCCGCTCCATGAACTCGAAGCCGTGCATCACTGGCATCATCAGATCGAGCAGAATCAAATCGGGGCAATGATCCGCAACACGCTCGAGGCCTTCCTGCCCATTGGCAGCCTCAGTCACCTCCCAGCCGGCCGAAGTCAGAGCGCGTACCACGACTTGTCGCGCGGCAGTGTCATCCTCGACCACCAACGCGTGGCCCTGGCTGCCGCTCACGAGCGCACTCGCCAGCTGGAGCAAGCGGCTGCGATCGACGGGTTTCGTGAGATATTCCGACGCGCCGAGCGAGAACGCCATTCGCTCGTCGTCGACCACAGTGACCATCGCCACCGGGATCCCCTGGAGTGCAGGATCGGCCTTCAGCTGGCGCAAGACCGCCCAGCCGTCCATGCCGGGCATCATCACATCGAGCAAGATGAGCGAGGGCGAGAGCTCCCGCGCCAGTGCCAGACCCTCCTCGCCTCCAGGCGCGGTCGCCACGGCGTGCCCGTCGTCTTCGAGAGTGCGGCGGAGCACGTCTCGCGAATCGGCGTTGTCGTCGATCACGAGTACGGGATGGGTGGCCGCGCTGGGCTGATCGCTCTCCTTCCCCGCCCCCTCCTCGGAGTCGGTATCCGCGCTGATACTGGCTGGCAACGAGAGGGTGAACGTCGAGCCCTCCCCCACCACGCTCTCGAGGGAGATGTCACCACCCATCATTCGTGCGAAGCGGCGAGTGATCGCGAGTCCCAGACCCGTCCCCCCGTAGTCGCGCGTGGTGTGGTCCTCGGCCTGAGAGAACTCTTCGAAAATGGCCTCGAGCTTGTCCGGCGCAATGCCAATGCCCGTATCTGCCACCGCAAACACCAACCGCTCGTCCGAATCACGCCGCGCCGACAAGGTGACGGTGCCGGCCTCGGTGAACTTGGCCGCATTCGAAAGCAGGTTGAAGAGCGACTGCCTCAGCTTGGTCACGTCGGCGTGCATCGCGCCGAGGTTCGGCTCGAAGCGCGTCACCAGTCGGCTCGACTTCTTCTCCACGAGCGGATTCACAGTGGCGACGACGTCCTCTAGCAGCCGTTCCACTTCGAAGTGCTCGAGGTAGAGGTCCATCCGCCCCGCCTCGATCTTCGATAGATCCAGGATGTCGTTGATCAAAGCGAGCAGGTGTTTTCCCGAGGCATTGATCTTCTTCAGGTCTGGAACGTGCTCCTCCTCACCCGCATCGTTCATGTCTTCGGCGATCATCTCGCTGTAACCGATGATCGCGTTGAGCGGCGTGCGGAGTTCGTGACTCATGTTGGCGAGGAATGTACTCTTGGCGCTATTGGCGGTCTCGGCATCGCTGCGGGCGCTCTCGAGCTCCTCCGTGCGGTCCGCGACGATCTGCTCGAGATCATCGCGGTGCGCCTGCAACTCGCGCTGGGCCGATTGCCGCATCTCGACTTCGCCGCGCAACGCTTCGTTGCTGCTCGCGATCTCGTACGCACGCCGGGCCGATCTCTGGGCGAGTACGGCCGCCACGGCGGTCGCCAATGCGAGCAATACGCCGACGATCAACATCACGGTCGCCAGCTGCGAAAGAGAGGTCAACCCCTGGTACTGGGACTGGATCCGCTGGCTCTCCGCAGAAAGCGCCTGCCAGAAGCAGATCGTCGCCGTCAGAATGCCGAGGCCGGCGGGGGCCGGGAGCCAATCGGGCATCCAGGAGTCTCCGCGCAAATCGCGGCTCCAAACCCAGAATAGTGTTCCACTGCTGACGAGCATGAAACCCACCGCGGTGTGAATGGCCATCCGCGTCAGATTGCCCCAACCATAGGCCGTCTCGAGGTGGGTGAGATAACCCGAGAGCGCAACCGTGCTGAGCCCGAATGCGAGCGAGACCAGCACCACCCGCAGCAGCGAGCGGCTGCGGGAAGTCCAGCACTGCGGCGACCACGCCACCGCCAATCCCACCAGCAAGAAGCACATGGCGGTATTCGGCGCCATCCGTCCTGGATGCGATGTCGCGGTGGTGATGTCGTGCTTCATGAAGAATTCGTCGATGTGGAGGTCGATCTGCGTGACGTACTCCACGAGGGTGAGTGAGCCGATCAGCGCGGCGAGCACACCCATGACGACTGCTGCGCGCCCGCGCTCGACGATCAACAACAGCAGCGCCGCGCCCGAGAGCACAAAGCCGAGTGCCGTGTTGTACTGCATGGGAACGAACTGGGGCAGCACCTGGATCAGTGTCCGGTTGCCGGTGTACCAGCCGACGATCACCACGAGCCCGAGCAGCAGCGTGGCACCACCGAAGACGAGGCTGGCGATCCGGAGGCCCGCAGCGGGACCACCCGTGGCGCGGTCGGAAGCCGAGACGACAGGCATGGCAGGCAGTGTATCCGCCCGACGCAGGCCGTGCGGCCCCTTTCTCAGAATTTCAACCGATCAGCAGGAGTTCGCGTCGGGTGAACGGGGCCGATCGATGGGTTCGCCTGAATGCGTTCTAGCGATAGACTTCGCGCCCAGATCTTCATCGGTCTGCGACTGCACGACGCGCTCGGGCCGATACATTTCGGTTCGCCCGTTCAAGAAAGCGCCGCGTTCGACCTGGAATGCGGGTGCCTTGACGTCACCGTGAAGTCGGCCGGTTGCTTGAATGACGACTTCTCGAGAAGCGGTTACGTCGCCGACCACGGCGCCGTGAATGATTACGATCCGTGCCTGAATGTCCCCGGTGACGCTGGCGCGTTCGTCGATCGTCACCGTCTTGCGAGCCTTGATACGGCCGCGAAAATCTCCTTGGACCCGCAGTGAGTTCTCGACCGCGAGTGATCCCTCGACCTCGCACCCCTCGTGGATGAGCGCGGTGTGCTCCTCCTCGACCGGGGGCTTCGGGGCCTCCTCGGCAGCCGCGCCTCGCCGGCCAAACCGGCGCCCGACCTCGAGTTTCTCCCAGCCTGAACTGATCGTGGACATACGCGTTTTCCTTTCAAAACGGGGGTCTTTCGGTGCGAGCTGCGCCGCCGAGAGGGATATCGGCGGACCGGCTCGCGCGCTTGAATGCGGCTTCCGAACGATGCCCGAGCCGGGAGGCTCGGGTGTGAGGCGGATGTGGGCCAAAGGGTTGGGCCCATGCCCGGGTCGCAGGGCTTGCTTGTCGCGCGCCGACGCCTGTCAGACCTTGGCGAGGGCCTGATCGATGTCCTCGAGAATGTCGTCGATGTGCTCGATGCCGATCGAGAGCCGCACGTAGCCCGGTGTCACTCCGGCGGCCAGCAATTCTTCTGCGTTGAGCTGGCTGTGCGTGGTGCTGCTCGGGTGGATCGTGAGGCTGCGGGCGTCACCAATGTTGGCGACGTGGTACAGAAGCTTCAGATTGTCGATGAAGGACTGGCCCGCAGCCTTGTCGCCTTCCAGCTCCATTCCGACGAGGCCCCCGTAACCACCCGACAGATGGGCGTCGGCCCGCCGCCGCGCCTCACCCTCTTGCTGGCTCGGGTGGATTACCTTGGTGACCTTCGGGTGCTGGGCGAGGTGCGCGGCCACGGCCGTCGCATTCTCCGAGTGCCTCTGCATGCGCAGCGCCACGGTTTCGATTCCCTGCAGAAACATGAACGCATTGAACGGCGACATGCAGGCACCGGCGTCTCGAAGCAGTGTCACTCGAGCCTTAAGCGCATAGGCGATCGGGCCGAGGGGCTTGGCGGCTTCGAGCCACACCGCGCCGTGGTATCCCGGGTCGGGGCGGGTCAGCACGGGGAAGCGCTCTTTGTGGGCCTCCCAGTCGAAGTTGCCACCGTCGATCAGGATGCCTCCGATCGAGGTGCCGTGGCCTCCTAGGTATTTGGTGGTGGAGTACATCGTCACCGCAGCCCCGTGCTCGAGGGGGCGACATAGGATCGGCGCAGCGGTGTTGTCCATGATCAACGGAATCCCGAGCTCGCGCCCGATGGCCGCCACTTCGGCGATGGGAAAAACTTCGAGCTTCGGGTTCGGCAGTGTCTCGCCGTAGTAGGCGCGCGTGCGGTCATCGCTGGCCTTGCGGAATGCCTCGGGATCGGACGGATCGACGAAGCGCACCTCGATCCCCATGTCGCGCATCGTCACGTTGAAGAGATTCCAGGTTCCACCATAGATATGTGTCGAGCAGACGAAGTTGTCGCCGGACTGCGAGAGATTTTGAATCGAGTAGAGCGACGCGGCCTGGCCGGAGGCGAGAGCCAGCGCAGCCGCCCCACCCTCCATCGCGGTGAGACGCTGCTCGAGGACATCCGTGGTCGGATTCATGATCCGGGTGTAGATGTTTCCGAGCTCCGAGAGTGCGAACAGATCCGAGGCGTGCTGCGCGTCGCGGAACTGGTAGCTGGTGGTCTGATAGATCGGCACGGCGACGGCGCCCGTGGTGGGGTCAGCCCGGTAACCCGCGTGTAGTGCCTTCGTCTCGGTGCGATGAGCCATTTGCCGGCCCTCCTCGTTTTTGGCGGATTCGCAGTCTACCACTTCAGCGACGCTATGGAGCAGGTGGGCCACTGCCCGACACTGAGCCGGGTGAGAAGATCAGCGCCGCATGCTCGGCAGGCTGCTCAGATCGAAGGGTGCGTCGTGGTAGAGATCCTTGATCCAGTTGGCGAAGAGCAAGAACGCGTAGGTGCGCCAGCGATTCACCGGCGGCAACAGGGGATCGTCGCTGGGAAAATAGTGGGCCGGAAGTTTGGTCCCGAGGCCTTCCCTGAGATCGCGCGCGTACTCGTTGGCCAGCGTGTCGGCATCGTACTCCAGGTGATTCAGCACGAAGACGTCCTTGGTGGCGTCGTCGAGAACCAGCGCGACGCCGGACTCCGGTGATCGAGCCAGCACAGAGAGATTGGGCGCCGCGACAATGTCCTCCTCGCGATTTCCCGTGAAGCGCGATACCGGCATTGGAAAGCGATCGGTGAAGCCGGCCAGCAGCCCAACGCGCTGCCTGCCGGGATCCAGCGCGTGATCGAACACACCGAACAGTTTCTCCGGCAGCTCGAACTTGTCCACACCGTGCAGGTGATACAGAAGGGCCTGCGCGCCCCAGCAGGTGCCGAGGCGCCGCGAGACGTGACTGCTCGACCAATCGAGGATCTCGCCCAGCTCGGACCAGTAGTCCACCTTTTCGAAGTCGATCGTCTCAACCGGCGCTCCGGTAACAATGAGCCCATCGAAGAACTCGTCCTGCACGTCGGGCAACCGGCGGTAGAACTGCAGCAGGTAATCCGCGGAGGTATTCTGCGGCTGGTAGCTGGCCGTGGTCATCAGCGTGAGTTCGATCTGCAGAGGCGTGTTGCTCAGCAGCCGCGCGAACTGGATCTCCGTCTCCTTCTTCTTGGGCATGAGATTGAGCAACAGGATCTTGAGCGGCCGGATGTCCTGATGGAGCGCACTCTCCTGATCGATGATCTCCACACCCTCGTGTTCCAGCTCGGTGCGCGCCGGCAACTTGTCGGGAATCTTGATCGGCATTCTGGCGGCCTACTGCCTCCCCCGCTCTCGCGGAAATTCGACCCCCAAGGCTACACAGTGCGATCGGCCAGGTCCATCCCCGTCGAGCCCCCAGCGGGAAAGCCTGAATCCGGCCCGGGGATTGGCGGCGCCGATGCGCAGCCCCGCGAATCCTGTATGGTTGGCCGCCCCATGAAAGTGCAGATCCGCCGGAGGCGCACGCGTCGAGAAGGGAACGAAAGAGGTGCGCTGTTGAGCCGGCTGGCCGCAATCTCATTCTCGCTCGTCGCCACGCTCGCCAGCCAATCCGCTGGCGCCGAGGACTTCGACCGCTGGAGCGACACCGCACACTACGAGTTCGAGTATCGCGTCGAACTGGGCTCGATCGAATCGGGCGACGGACAGCGTGGACGCCTCTGGCTACCCATGCCGGCCGACACGCGCGATCAGAAGATTCTCTCGGTCGTCGTCGAATCGCCGCTTCCGCATCGCGAGCAGCGCGACGCACTCGGCAATCGCGTCGCGTACATCGACTGGGAGGGGAAGGCTCCGCGGGGTGAGGTCGTCTTCCGCTACACGGTAAAGCGCATGCCGTCCTCGGGCATTCCGGCGGATGCCGTCTCCGAGCCGTACGACCAACCCGATCGCTACTTGAAGCCAACCCGGAAGATCCCCCTCGACGGAGTGATCGCCCAGCTCGGTGCCCAGGAGGCCCAAGGGCAGTCGAGCGACGCGGCCAAGATTCGCGCCTTCTACGATTACGTCTACGCCAACATGCGCTACGCGAAAAACGGCACCGGCTGGGGACAGGGCGACGCCATCTGGGCGTGCACGGAGAAGTACGGCAATTGCACCGATTTCCACTCCCTCTTCATGGGCATGGCGCGCAGCCAGGGCATCCCGGCGCGATTCACGATCGGCTTCCCGATCCCCCACGACCGCACCGAGGCCGAGATCGGCGGTTACCACTGCTGGGCGGAAGCCTGGGATCCCGCGCGCGGTTGGGTGCCGATGGACGCGAGTGAAGCCTGGAAGAGCCAGCAGGCCGACGCCTTTTTCGGAAAGCTCCCGAGCGATCGCATCGCGTTCACGATCGGACGCGACCTGGTGTTGAATCCCGAGCAGCAAGGCGATCCGCTCAACTACTTCATCTACCCCTACGCCGAGGTGGAGGGCCAGCCCGTCGAGGGCATCGAAAAGAGCTTTCGCTTCCGCCGTGTGGAAGGCCCGTTCGCGGCGCAGACGGGGGCTCCGAATACGAAGGCCGGCGGCCCCCCGCCTCCGGGAGACGCGCCGGCCTCGTAATTCGATCGTCGTCCGGCGAATGCCGGACGCCAATGGACTCGATCTAGGCGGCGTATTTGCGCTTGGCCTGGATCTTACCGTTCCGTCCCTTGATCTTGAGAATGCCACCCGCGCGCTTGGCGAGCGAGCGACCCTTGCGCACCGCAGTTTCCTTCTTCCGGTGCGTGCTCTCGGGGCTCTTCTTGCCCTCGCGCTGGACCATCCAACCCTCTTCGTGACTGCGAACGACGAACGACTTCTTCTTCAGCATTTCTTCCTCCAATTGGCCCCTTACACGGAGAGGTGGAGCCGTGGATACAATCGACAGAAAGAAGGACACTCTAAAGAAAAAGCGACACCGACAGGGGTCACACAGGGGCAACTCTTGCACGGTAATCGGCAACTCATGCGCAACTCCTGCTAATTTCACAACACAGGCGCACCGTGGTGTCAAATACTCGTCTTCAGCCAGTTCACGAACAGTGGCACCCATTGATCCGTGCCGTCTTCTTTTCGCCCCACGCCGAATCCGTGGCCGCCTTTGGGGAACAGGTGCATTTCGACGGGCACTTTATGTTCGACACATTTCTCGGCGTAGAGCGTCGACTCTCTCACGTTGCAGACATCGTCGTCATAAGCGTGTGCCAGAAATGCCGGCGGCGTATCTTTGGAAACCAGATTGAGCAGGGTATTACGGGCGACTTCCTCATCGGTCAGCTTTCGGTGATAGAGGCTCTCTTCCAGCCACTTCCGGTTTTCCGCATTGAGATCTGTAACACCGTAGATGAGTCCGGAGAAATTCGGATTTTCTTCTTCATCGGCGCTTTTCCATAGGCTTGCAACCGTCGCGAGATGACTGCCGGCTGAAAATCCCATCACGCCGAGCTTGTCTTTTTCGAATCCGTATTTTCCCGCGTGTGTCCGCAGCAGCTTGAGCGCCCTGCGGGTATCGGCGAGAGGAACCAGATGGGGCTTGTCTGAAGATTCCGTTTTGGGCAGCCGGTACTTCAAGACCGCTGTCGTGATGCCCTGCCCTGCCAGAATCTTGGCCAGATCGTGCCCCTCGTGATAAATCGCGACGAGTTCATAGCCGCCACCGGGGAGCAGAATGACCGCCCTGCGTGAATTCTCACCTTCTGCTTTGTAAACGGTGAGTGTGGGCTCGGTAATGTCGTATGCGCAGACGACATCGAAGGAAGACACCTTCTCGTATTCTTTGAGATTGTTTTCCTTGTAGTACAGCTTCTCCTGACCTTCCCAGAGTTTGTAGACATCTTGGGCCTTGCCTTCTCCGCATAGGAACAAGATCAGAAACGTCGCGATGAATCGAGCCACTGGTTTCATGCCGACCTCCCGTGAGGAATATAGGTTGATTCCGAAGGGGTATGTATCCCGAATCGGCTTGCGGTCACCCTCGCTGCGATTTTCCCCTTGTAGCCGGCCTTGCGCGCCCCTAGGCCCAGGTGGAGGAGCCTCTAGTGAGACCCGCTGTTCCAAAGTGGGGAATGACTGCACCCGTCGTCGTTGCGGGCTTCGCGCTCGCACTCGTGACGCTGCCCCTGACTTCGTCCGGTGCGGAACCAGAAATCGTCGAAGTGGCGAATGCCACCTACGCGATCCAGGACCGCTGCATGACCTGTCATGCAGCGTCGGTCGAGGGGTACTTCCCGACCGACGGCCCCGTCGCCGAAAGCTTCCACACCCCTTCGTTGATCAAAGCACACCCGGTTGCAGAGATGGGTTGCGCGGTGTGTCACGGCGGCAATCCGCTGGCCACGGAGAAGAAGCGCGCCCACGGCCTCGAAGAAGATGAAAGAACACCGCTGTTCACCGGGCTTCACACGCAGAGCCGCTGCGTTCGTTGTCATCAGGATACGGAGCTTCCGGGCGCTGAATTTCTCGAGCGCGGACTCGCGCTCATCGACGATCGCGCCTGTTTCGCTTGCCACCTGATTCCGGGTGGAGAACAGCGGGAGCGCGTGGCGCCGACGCTCGGGAATATTGCATCGAAGGTGCATCCCGAATGGATCGTGAATTGGCTCACCGATCCCACGTCTTATTTTTCGGGCGCCCGCATGCCCAACTATTACCTGACGGAGGAGCAGGCGACGGCCATCACGAGCTATCTCGTGTTGTCGCTCTCCGAGCCGGTGCAAGAGTCACCCAGCCAATCACCTGAATATACGGAGAAGCTCGACCGCACAGAAGCGCGGCGCCTGCTGAAGCAATCGGCATGTCTGGATTGCCATCGCATGCGTGGGACCGGCGGCTCCCCGGGGATCCGCGCACCCGACCTGAGCCGGATCGGCGATAAGGTGCGGGTGCCCTGGCTCGTCGAGTGGTTGCAGGGCCCCCAGCATCTGCAACCGGGAGCGGGGATGCCCTCCTTCCGCTTCACCGAGGCCCAGGCCACCACACTTGCGCGCTACCTCGCGGAGACCTTGACCACGCGCCGCAAGGCAGAAGATCCCGCGAGGACGAAGGTCGCCGTCGATCCGTCGCTCAGCGAAGCGGGGAAGGTGTTGGTGAACGGCCTGGGCTGCATGAACTGCCACGGTGGCCCGGGTGAGAAACCCGAATTCAAGCTGGGGCCCGATCTCCGGCAGATCGGTAATCGCGACGTCCGGGGCCTCTACTGGGCCAGCATGGGGCAGGATTGGAACATGCGCCTCGAGAGCTATCTGCGAACGAAAGTCTCTACGCCGCGGGCGTTCAACAAGAACCATCTGATGCCGAATTACCAATTCGCACCCGACGAGGTGGAGGCCATCATCGTCGCGCTGATGAGTTTCGCGGAGAACCCCGTCCCCGAAGCGTCGAGGTTCAGCCTCGTCCCAGACGTGCCTGCCCTGCAGCCGCCGACCGGCCCCGCGGCCGTCGTCTTCCAGCGCTACCAGTGTCTCCAGTGTCACTCGCTGCGCGGGCGCTTCGGAAGCCTAGCGCCCGACCTCGGCTGGGAGGG
>JAFDAW010000262.1 GCA_019313605.1 Deltaproteobacteria bacterium | reverse complement strand
TCGAACTCTTCGACTCGGTATCCAACGAAATCCTCGCCCGCGCGATCGATCGCAGAACGGCTCGCAACGTCGGAAACATCCGGTGGACGACGCGCGGCACCAACCGGGATGCCGCTCGAAGGATTCTGAGACGCTGGGCGGGCATGCTCGTCGCGAAACTGGACGAAGTCCACGGCAAGCAAGGAGGCTGAGAGCGCCCGATGAACGCCCCGATGAGACTTCGACCGATCATGACTGTGGTATTCGCGGTCGCACTCTGCAGTGCGTGTGCAAGTGGGAAGGCCGCACCTCAGGTGACGCACGACGGACTTCAGCTCGTTTCCGATTCCAAAATGGAGCGCCTCTGGGTGAAGCCGGGTGAAGACTTCAGCCAATACAACATGATCGGCCTGCTCGACTGTTACGTGGCATTCAAGAAGGGCTGGCGGACGAACCATCCCGACCTACGCAGATCCGACATGCAAAAGACCAGGCAGTGGCTCACCGCGGAGTTTCGCGAGGTATTTACCGCGAAACTCCTCGGCAACGGCTATTCGATCGCCACGGCTCCCAAGAAAGGCGTACTGCTCGTTCGCCCCGCCCTCATCGATCTCGAAATCTTCGAGCCAGACGCGAGTTCCATGACGTTTACGGTATCCACCGACAGCGTGAAACTCTACGTCGAACTCTACGACGCCGAATCCAGTGAAATCCTCGCCCGCGCGGCCGATCGCATACAGGCCAACCACATTGGGGACGTCGAGGTTTCGTCGTTCGTCACCAATTCGGATGACACTCGACGGCTGCTGAAACACTGGGCCGGTCGTCTCGTCGGCGAGCTCAATGCACTTCACGGCAAAACGAAAAATTGAAACCGCCAGAATCGAATCTGGCGTTCGCGTGCCCTCGGCCGGAGAGCGCCGAACTGGTTGCTGCCCACGTAGGTGCCGATGATGCTGCCGATGGTGGTGAAGATGAACACCAGCAGCACACGCAGCATCCGGTTGCGCCACCACTCGCGGGGTTTGCCGACGTCGTCGGCCAGGGTTTCGAATTCGCGAACCTTTGGC
The DNA here is from genome assembly GCA_019313605.1 of Deltaproteobacteria bacterium. Lineage (GTDB taxonomy): Bacteria > Myxococcota_A > UBA9160 > UBA9160 > SMWR01 > JACZVU01. The sequence continues at coordinate 3,873 of JAFDAW010000262.1, read as the reverse complement.
GGTTGGAAATATGCCTGGAGAAACGCGCAAACGTAGCCGGCTCCGATCACCGGGGTCAGACTCGTCACGGGCGCCACGAAGAACGCGGCCACCGTCGTGATCGGATGTGCGAACGCGATCAGCGCCCCGATCGCGCTCGGCACGCCGTTCGCGATGATCCAGTAGAGCAGATTCTGCCCCGCGACGTCCACGCCCTGGCTCACGCCGATATAGATCAGCGATGCGAGGATCAGCGCGGGGATTCCCCATCCCACCACCTTCCAGATCGGGGAGATGGGCGGAATCGTGTCGATCTCGGAGAGATCGACATCGCGGGTTGCCGCCAACGCCTCGCGGATTCCGACGACGTGACCGGCCCCCACCACGGCGACGATGCGATCACCTTTGGCCTCACGCATGCGCTGGGCGAGGTAGACATCGCGCTCATCGATCAGCGCGGCCTTGAGGTTCGGCATCGCCTCACCGAGTTCGCGCATCAGTTCCGAGAGAACATCCTGGTCGCGCAGTCGGCGTAGATCGTCCTCGCTGACTTCGGGCCGCTCGAAGATGCTCACCATCAGGTTGCCGGCCAGCGTGGTCTTCTTGAAGAAGCCCATCGACGCCCAGGCGCGGCGCAACGTGACGCTCACGTTGCGGTCACACAGCGCGATCGGAATGTCGTGTTCCTTGGCGACCTGGGTGGCCTCGAGCAACTCGGTCCCCGGAAGGATACCGAGCACACCGCCGAGCTTCTTCTGGTACGACGCGAGCAGCAGGTTGGCGAGCAACGCGGAGAGTTGCTTCTTGCGAATCACCTGCCGGACGTCGAGTTCCTGGAACTTGCGCTTCTGCGAGAGGGCTTCATAGCGCTGCGCGTCGAGCTCGACACACACGCAATCGGGTCGCTCTCCCTCGATCACTTCGCGAACGAGATCCGCCGACTCTCGCGAGATATGTGCCGTACCCACGATCAGGAATTCGCGGCCGTCCACATGCTCGACGTGGACGTCCGACCCGTAGTCCCGCTGACTGGCGTCGGTCGGCTCTGTTCCGGTCGGATCGCTGATGGTGATTCCTCGCTCGCTCTGGCTACCGGCCGCGGATCTTCAAGGTGCGGTGTCGATCAGGCGTAATAGGGGTTGTTGCCCGCGGTGTGGTCGGTCGCGTCGACCACGTCGGTGATCTCGGGAATCTGCTGTTTGAGCTGAGCGGATACACCTTCTTTCATCGTCACATCCGCCATCCCGCAGCCCTGACAACCCCCGCCAAAGCTCAGCACCACGCGAGTCTCCTGAATGTCGACGAGACTCACGACGCCACCGTGCGCGGCGAGGCTCGGGTTGACCCGATCGTCGAGGATCTCCTGCACGCGCCCCGCGAGTGGATGGGCGGCGAGCGTCGTCTTGTTCGGGTTCTCGAATTTCAGACCCGCTCCTGAGATGTCTTCGACGTAATCCAGGGACGCACCCTTGAGCCGGGGAGTGCTCTCGGAATCGATATAGATATCGATGCTCTCGAGATGAACGACGCTGTCATCCGCCTCTTTCGAGTCCACCGCGACGAGTTTGAGCTCGTAGCGAAACTTCGCACCGTCTTCTCTCGCCGCCACCCGGAGCGCGATGTTATCGCGACCCTCGCTGGTCTTGGCGGCATGAATTTTTTCCGCTGCGGCGGCGGTTACGTTGAGAATGGATTCCGTCATGGCTCCTCCGTATCGGGGGGTGAACGTTAGCACTGAAGACGGACCTCGGCGGCGCGGGGCCGCTCGCGAACTGGAATCAGACCCCGGACAGCTGTGATTTCGCCTCTTTGGGAGACAGCTTGCGGCTCCGCGAACGGGCCAGCCAGAACCCGAACCGCAGCCCGAGCAGGAGCGTCAGGGCCGCCGCGTACACCAGGGGTTCGCGGAGATCCGATTTGACGAGCCAGAGGAAGTGGATCACGGCGAGGGCCGCCGCCAGATAGGCGAGGCGGTGAAGCGGGATCCAGCGCCGACCCAGCCGCCGAATCATCGCACGCGTCGAGGTTGCGGCGAGTGGCACGAGACACAGAAACGCCGAGAAGCCCGCCGTCACATAGCGCCGCTCGAGCACGTCTTCGACGATCAACCGCCAGTCGAAGAAGTGATCGAGAACGAGATAGGTAAGGAAGTGGGAGCACGCGTAGCCGAACGCGGTGAGGCCAAGGGTCCGCCGCAGCGGCGCCACCCAACGCCAACCAAACAGGCGACGCAACGGCGTGACGGACAGGCTCAGGAGCAGAAAGCGAAGCGCCCAGTCGCCCGTGACATGCGTGACCCGCTCCACGGGATTGGCGCCCAGATCGTCGGTAAGCGCCAACACGATCAACCACGCGGCGGGGAGTGCACCGGCTGTCATGGCGAAAATCTGAAGCGAGCGATTTCGCCGCGTGGGATTCATCACGACCGCCTCGCCCGAATCTCAAAAATGCTTGCGAAGGTCGATCCCCTCATAGAGCGCTGCGACCTGATCCGCGTAGCCGTTGAAGGGAAGAGTGGGGCGTTTCTTGAACTCACCGATCCGGCGCTCACGCTTTTGGCTCCAACGCGGGTGATCGACAGCAGGATTGACGTTCGCAAAGAATCCGTACTCCCTCGGAGCTTGCCGGTTCCAACTCGTGGGCGGCTCGCTGCGCGTCAGTCGAATCTCCACGATCGACTTGATGCTCTTGAATCCGTATTTCCAGGGCACCACCAGGCGCAGCGGGGCGCCGTTCTGGTTGGGCAGCTCTTGACCGTACATTCCCGTGGCGAGAATCGTCAGCGGATGCATCGCCTCGTCGATCCGTAACCCTTCGACGTAGGGCCAATCCAGCGCGCGGCTGCGTTGGCCCGGCATCTGCTCCGGGTCGAGCAGCGTCTTGAAGGCGACGTATCGGGCGTTCGAGGTTGGCTCGAAACGCTTGATGATCTCACCGAGAGGGATGCCGAGCCACGGGATCACCATCGACCAGGCTTCGACGCAGCGGAGCCGGTAGATGCGCTCCTCGGCGGTATGCGGTCGCACGAGATCGTCGAGATCGATCGTTCCGGGCTTCGCGACTTCGCCGGTAATCGCAACCGACCAGGGGCGCGTTCGGAGGTTTCCCGTGTAGCGTTGGGGATCGCTCTTGTCCGTTCCGAACTCGTAGAAATTGTTGTAGCGGGTTGCGTCTTCGAGCGAAGTGGGCGCTTCATCGGTTCGGAAGGGGTTTGCATCCGCGCCAGCCGCTGGGGCGGGGAGGCGCGCCTCGCCCTCGGCGCCACAGGCGAGCGTCGGCGCGAGCGCAGCCCCCGCGACGGCCCAACCCGCACCGCGCAGAAACTCCCGCCGACGCAAAAAGAGGTCGTGGCTCGTAATCTCGCTGGGCTTGATGGTGCCAGCGCGCCGGATCAGCAAAAGGATCTCCTTGCTCTGCAGGTCATCAACCTCTTGATACGCTCGGCGGGGCTCGCTGGTTTCAGCACCGCACCGGGCGGCGGCCCTCGGGATCGGGACGCCGTCAAACGGCTATGGTATCCGGGCTCCCCCCGATCTGGGATCTGCTAGCCCCGGTGGGAATGCTGAGGTTCTGGGTGCCCCTATTCACCGTCGAATGCGAACACGATCCCGAGCGAGGGGAAATTCCCGTCCGCTTCGGCTGGCCCGATCGAATGCGTCGAATCGCCGAGTTGATCGATCGTTGGGAGGGAGACGAAGACATCTACTTCCGCGTTCGAACCGAGGACGCCTCGACCTATATCCTGCGTCGAAAGCGTGTCAGCGGTGTGTGGCAGATCCACTTCTTCAGGAGAGCTGGTGAAAGCTGAGGAGACGAGATGGCGGGCGCACCCCGGAAATTGCGGTTCGGCTAGAGTGTAGGCTCAACGCGTCCGCGCATTGATCGGCCTTCTGC
>JAFDAW010000037.1 GCA_019313605.1 Deltaproteobacteria bacterium | reverse complement strand
CGGAGCGTTATTCTTCAAGCCGCTGGCAGCTTCGATGGCGCGTCGCAGATCACCACCAGCATCGGTCTGCTTGTTGTCGTCGCGCGCGTAGGCGGCGATCCCGTCGAGCCCCTGGCTTTGATAGGCCTGGAGGCGCGCCAGCAGCAACTTTTTCAGCTGATCCTCGACGGCCTTCGCGTCTCCGCCCTGCTTGGCGAGCGCCTCGAAGGCGCCAATCTCGGTCGTCGATAGATTGAGATCCTCGCCGGGCTCTGCTGCCAAGAATGCTTTGGCTTGTTTCTTCGCGTCAGATCCGAACGACACACCCTTGAAGTCGTCGAGGCTTCCGCTTCCCGAGATTACGCCGTGGCCAGTGGTATCGGGATCGACTCCCGTCACCAGATCCTTCTTGACCTCTGCAATCAGCTCGGCCGGGGGCTCCTTGACGAGAAACGCCATCGCCATTGCGAGCTCTCGTTCGGATGTGGGCTCGAGGCCCGTCGTGACGAATTTTCCATCCAGCACCTGCTGTTTCGCGTCGGACGAAAAGCCGATCTCGGCCAGTAATTTTTCAGCATCGGGCAGAGCGGTTGCTGGCAACGCCCACGCCCAAACGAGCAGCGCTGCCATCGAGGTGATGAACCGAGCCATGGGTTCCTCCGGTTTAGAGGGTCTGGAAAAGTAGCGGGGACGTTGGTGAATATTCACCCCCCGCCAGCGCGACTCTCATTTTCAAGGGCCCTTGTATGGGGGGGTGAATATTCACCAACGTCCCCGCTACCCGATGCGTACGCGACTTCATTTTTGCGACGATAGGATAGGTCACGGCCGCGAATCGGCACAAACCCCTGCATGCAGTCGGCGACGAGGTTGTCGCCTGCAATGGCTCCGCGAGCTACGGTCGCCTGAAGCGGAGTACGTAGTTCTCTTGCAGGCCTTCGACGGGCACTTCGCGTTCGAAGCGGAAGCCCGCAGACTCGATCTCCCGGCGGAAGACCTCCTTACCCGCGCGCAGGTGCTCCATCACCCAGTCGCTCGACTCGCCGGGAATCCGATCGAAGTCGAGGATCACCAGGGAGCCACCGGGTCGGATCGCGGCGTAGAGGCTCGCCAGGGTCGATAGTGGATACTCGAAATGGTGGTAGGTGTCGCATACGAAGGCCAGGTCGACGGACGCTGTGGGAAGCTCGACCGAGTCTTCGAGACCTTCCACCAACTCGACGCGCGATAGGCCCTCCCGCTCGCTGCGCTCGCGCAGGTGTTCGAGGAATTTCGGAGAGATCTCGACCGCGTACACCTGGCCCTCGGATCCCACCTCGCGGTCGAAGTCGGGGAGGAAGAGGCCGGTTCCAGCGCCGATGTCGGCAATGGTCATCCCCGGCGACAAGGCCAGCGCTTCCACGACGCGCTCTCGCTGAACGAACACCTCCCGCGACTCGCCTTCGAAGATCTCGACGAATTGTCCGACGTCGAGGTCTTCCGCGAGAAATCTCTTATTGACGCCGGGGCGTACACTGGCTTCCTCGGGCTTCGAAGGAGCCTCCGTGGAGTTCGAGCAGGCGAGGGCCAGGCACAAGAGCCCGAGCCACGAGATCGAGAGCGCGTTGTGGAGGATTGTGTTGGCGGAAGGCATGAGTTGGCTCCTGGTCGGGGTTTTGGGCGCGACGCACAGCCTACCGAAACCATGACCCGCCCGTACAGAATGTCCGCGTAAAAGGTTCGCGCCCCTCGGAGCGGCGCTGCGGTCGGCTCCCGCCCACACGTGCGTGGACTTGCGTCCGGTCTTGTGGGCGCTTGGAGACCGCGATTCGAGGCGGTTTCAAACACCTCGGGCTGACGCCGGTCGAGATGATGATGGTGTCGGAATCGGATTCGCGACGCGATGGGTTCGCGACTTCAATTCGCGTCAGAACCGGGTAGGCCCCGCCTGCGAATCAGCGCAAACACCGCCGGAATGACCACCAGTGCAAGCACGCTGGCGGAGGCGAGTCCTCCGACCATGGGTGCGGCGATTCGGCTCATTGCCTCTGCGCCGGTTCCCGACGCCCAAAGGATCGGCAGAAGGCCGGCCATGGTCGACGTCACGGTCATTGCGATCGGCCTCAACCGCAGCAATGCGCCCTCGCGAACCGCGGCGTCCAGGTCTTCACGGGTCTGAAGCCGGCCCTCCGCCTTGTAGCGGGACACGGCCTCTTCCATGAAGACGATCAGGACGACTCCGATCTCTGTCGTGATCCCAACGAGACCGATGAATCCGACCCCGACGGCTACACTGAGATCGTAATCGAGAATGTCGAGTAGCCAGAAGCCACCGACCAGTGAGAGCGGGACAGTCGTCATCACGATCAGGGTGTTCGCGACATTTCGGAAGTTTACGAAGAGCAGTACGAAAATGATGCCGAGGGTAATCGGTATCACGACTGCGAGGCGCTTCTCGGCGCGCTCGATGTACTCGAACTCACCGCTCCAAGAGATCGAATATCCCGCTGGCAGGGTGAGTTTTGCAGCGAGTTCCTCTTTGGCACGCGCAACCCAGCTGCCGACGTCGATACCCTCGAGATCGATCAGCACCCAGGCATTGAGCCGTGCATTCTCGGTTTTGATCGAAGCGGGCCCCTTGCGGAATTCGATGTCTGTCAGCTGTTCGAGCGGAACCTGTGCGCCATTCGGAGATGACACGATGACGCGTCTCAAGTTGGTCAGGTTGTCTCGAAGTTCCTTCGGATAGCGGACGTTGATCGGGTAGCGCTCCCGGCCCTCGATGCTCCAACTGACGTTCATTCCGCCAATCGCGGACTCGATGGTGTTCTGGACGTCGTTCACGCTGAGGCCGTGCCGGGCAATCTCCCGTCGATCGATGTCGAAGTCGAGGTAATTTCCGCCGGTCACCCGATCGGAGATTGCACTGCGCGTCCCCGGTAGCCCGCTGACGATGGATTCGATCCGTTCACCGATTCGACCGAGCTCTTCCAGATCCGAGCCCGCGATCTTGATCCCCACCGGTGTCTTGATGCCCGTGGCCAGCATGTCGATGCGCGTCTTGATCGGCATCGTCCAGATGTTTCGCAGCCCCGGTATCTGAAGTGCTTGATCGAGTTCTGCGATCAACTTTTTTGTCGTCATGCCGGGCCGCCAGTTCTCCTCGCTCTCGAGCATGATCGTCGTCTCGATCATTCCGAGCGGTGCGGGATCCGTCGCGGTCTCCGCGCGGCCGGCTTTTCCGAATACCCGTTTGACCTCGGGAAATTGCGCAATGATGCGGTCGGTCTGCTGGAGGATTTCGCGCATCTTGGTGATGGAAACACCGGGATCCGCCGACGGCATGTAGAGCAGATCGCCTTCGTTTAGCGGTGGCATGAATTCGGAGCCCAGGCGTTGGATCGGAAACCAGGTCAGGGCCAGCGCGAGCGCAGCGGCTGCAAGCACGACGAGTTTGTGATTCAGCGCAGCGTCGATCACGGGCCGGTACGCCGCAACCATCCATCGGTTGAGCGGGTTGCTTGATTCGCGGCGCAGATTCCCAGAGATCAGCCACACCATCAGAAGGGGTACGACCGTGATCGAGAGCAAGGCGGCGCCAAGCATTGCGTAGGTTTTGGTGTACGCGAGTGGCGAGAAGAGCCGGCCCTCCTGAGCCTCCAGACTGAAGACCGGCAGAAAGGATACGACGACCACGAGGAGGGAGAAGAAGAGGGAAGGTCCTACCTCCAGGGCAGCCTCAGTCACCACCACATGCCGTGGTTTCACGCCTTGATTGCGTTCCAGATGCTTGTGGGCGTTTTCGATCATCACGATCGCCGCATCGACCATCACGCCGATTGCGATTGCGATCCCACCGAGCGACATGATGTTCGCGTTCAGGCCCTGGTGGTACATCACGACAAACGAGAAGAGGATGCCGAGTGGTAGCGTTACGATGGCGACCAACGCGCTTCTCAGATGGAAGAGAAAGACACAGCAAATCAGCGAGACGATGGCGATTTCTTGAAGCAGCTTTTTCGAAAGCGTTCCGATCGCCCGTTTGATCAGGCTCGAGCGGTCGTAGGTGGTGACGATTTCGACGCCCTCGGGTAGTCCCGCCTCGAGCTCGGCCAGCCTCTGCTTCACACGCTCGATCGTTTCGAGCGCGTTTTCACCGAAGCGCATCACGACGATCCCTGCGGGTGCACCGCCAAGGCCATCGAGGTCCGTCAATCCACGCCGCAACTCCGGCCCTCGCTGGATGGTCGCGATGTCCCGCAGCAGGATTGGGATGCCGCCACTCCCAGTCGCTCCGACGGCGATTTGCTGTAGGTCTTCGATGCCGCCGAGGTAACCTCGCCCGCGGACCATGAATTCGGATTCCGCAAACTCGATCAGCTTCCCGCCCACATCTGCGTTGTTGCTCTGGATGGCGCTTTGGACCTGGGCGAGAGAGATGCCGAAGGACGCGAGAATATTGGGGTCCACCTCGACCTGGTATTGCTGAACGAAGCCGCCGACGCTGGCCACCTCCGAAACGCCGGGTACGGCCTGCAGCTCGTAGCGCAGATACCAATCCTGGATGGAGCGGAGCTGTGCGAGATCGTGCTGGCCGGTTCGGTCGACCAGCGCGTATTCGTAGATCCAGCCGACGCCGGTGGCGTCCGGTCCGAGGCTGGGGGTGATGCCGTCGGGTAATCGCGCAGATACAAAATTCAAATTCTCGAGCACCCGGCTGCGCGCCCAGTAGGGATCCGTACCATCTTCAAAAATGATGTAGACGAAGGACAATCCGAAGAACGAATAGCCGCGAACCACCTTGGATTGCGGCACGGAGAGCATGGCGGTCGAGAGCGGATAGGTGACGCGATCTTCGACGACCTGGGGCGCCTGCCCGGGGTACTCGGTGAAGACGATCACCTGAACATCGGAGAGATCGGGGATCGCATCCACGGGCATGTGAAGCATCGCGTAGATGCCCCACACGATGAGCGAGAGTGTCAGCAAGCTGACGAGAAACGGATTTTCAGCGGAACCCGCGATGATCTTCTTCAGCATCGCTCAGTTCCCCATATCCATCATCATGTCGTGCTGCTCGTGTTCATTCTTCTCCTGATGTGAGAGGAATTTCTGAAGCGATTCCTGAAGCTTGCTCTCGCTGTCGATCAAGAACTGGCCCGAAGAAACGATGACTTCACCCTCGGCCAGGCCGTCGCTGATTTCGATCCATCCGTCGCCGGTTTCGATCCCCACTTCTACGGCTCGTGGTTCGAAGCGTCCCTCGCCGAGCGCAATGAAGACGAGGTTGCGGCGGCCCGATCGGATCAGCGCCTCTTCTGAAATGGCCAGCGCATCGTTTCGCGCACTGGCGAGGATGCTCACGTTGGCGAACATCTCGGGCTTCAAGAGTCCCTTTGGGTTGGCGTGTTCGAGGCGAACCCGCGCGGTGCGCGTTTTGGGATCCAGGAACGGATCGATATGCGTCACCGTACCTTCGAAGCTCTGGCCCGGCAGGTAGCTGATTTCGACGATGGCTCGCTGCCCCACTTCGACCCACGGCAGTTCGTACTCGTAGATATTCGCGTAGACCCAAACTCGGGACAGGTCGGCGATGGTATAGAGGTTCGTATTCGGAGCGACCTCCATTCCCTCTCTCACCATCAGATGAGTCACTACACCGCCGCTCGGTGCGTAGAGGGTGAGGGTCTTGCGAGTCTCTCCGGTTTCGATCAGGCGTTCGATGTCACGCTCGGGAACGTCCCAGAGCGCGAGGCGCTGCTTGGCGGCAGCGAGAAGCGAGACTCCCCCATGCCGGACGTCCATGAACGGGCTGTCTTTCGTCTCCTCGCGATAGCGAACCGCAATCAGGATCTCTTCCTGGGTGGAGACGAGTTCGGGGGAGTAGATCTCCAACAGGGGCTGGCCGCGTTCGACCCTCTGGCCTTCATATTCTGCGTAGAGCTTTTCGACCCATCCCTGCACCTTGGTGTGTACATGGGAAACCTGCCGTTCGTCATAATCCACCCTTCCTGCCGATCGGATCATGCGCTGCAGGTTGCGCCGCTCTACGCGCTCTGTCCGAACGCCGATGTTCTGCAACACAGTAGCGTCGATCTTCACCTGCCCCGCGGTACTCCCGACCGTGTCGCTCGAACATTTGGGAATCAGATCCATCCCCATGGGCGATTTCCCGGGCTCATCCCGAATGAAGTTGGGATCCATCGGAGCGACCCAGTAAAGGGGCTGCGTGCCATCCGGACACGAGCCTTCGGCCGCGTCCGATCGCGGAGCGGCGTCGGGACTCGGTTCGCTCGAGGGCGTCTGGAGCCCTTTGCCGAACCAGCCAACCGCCAGTGCCAGAGTCAGCGCGGATCCGATTCCGAAGCCTTGCTTTGCGTTCATCGGAGCACCTCCCCCAAGCTGGCCTCGAGTTGCGCAAAGCTCGCTCGGCGGCTCGCGCGCGCGCGAACCAATCGGAGTTCTGCCTCGAAGACCCGGATCTCGCTATCGAGGAGGCTCAGAAAGTCGATGCGCGCGACTTGATAGCCCGATCGACTCGATTCCAGGGACTGGTGGGCCTGGGGCAGCAGCCCGGTCACGAGCAGTTCGACTTCCGCGTCGGCCTGCACGAGTTGGCTGTGCGCAACCCTGATTTCATCGCCTAGCATCGCGAAAGATGCGCGGTATTCGGCTTTTGTCTTGCGGAGCCGCGCGCGTTCTTCGGCGACCTTCGACGTCCACTTGCCACGATCGACGGGAAGCCTCAGCGTGAAGCCGGCGGAGAGAAAATCCTGGCCATTGACTGGATCCGAGCCGCTGTCTTGGCGAATCCGATAACCGACTCGCAGATCGACATCCGGGTAGCCCTCCAGCTCCGTGGTTCGAACCCGTTTCTCGGCGGCTTCGATGCGGGCGCGTTGTTCGCGCAAGAGCGGGCTCGCAGCGTCGATTCGAGCCAACAGGTCCGGTAGCTCCGGAATCGCAGACTGCTGGTCGAGGTCTTCCGTGCGCGGAAGCTCCCGGCCGGTTGGAAGATCGAGCAGTGCCGCGAGTGCGGCCTCGCTCTGTTTCAATAGGGCTTCGCGGCGCAGGCGCTCGCCGAGCAGCGTGGTGAGCTCGACCTGAGCGCGAAGTACGTCCTGCTGAAGCCCGGACCCGACCCGGTACTTGGTTTCTGCGATCTCGCGAAATTGCCTCAGTAATTCAAGGTTCTGATCCGTGATCTCCAGCGCTCGTTGGGCAAACGCGAGGGAACTCCAGGCCCGTTCGATGCTCGCGGCGATTCGCGCTCGGTGATCCTCGAGCGCAGCCTCCGCGGCCTCGGCGGTTGCGTGTGCGGCCGCTTTTTGGCCCGACAGCAATCCCGGGACTGGGAGTTTCTGTTGCAGGCTCAGCTGGTGGCCCGACATCGGCGTCGAGTCGAGATCGAAATCACCGGTCGGGAGATTCACCACCTCGTAGCCGAATCGCGGATCTTCGAGCCTTCCCGCCGAGCCGATACCCGCCCGGGCCGCATCCGCCTCAGCGGAAGTGGCCTCCAGTGACGGATTGGCGGCATTCGCCCGATCCAGGCACCAGTTCAGCGGCAGCGGATCGGGGATCTGAAGCGGGCTGATCGCGCCGGGGGTGATGAGCAAGTTGAGGGCCAGCGCGCACGCGCAGCCGCGCAGCGCGCCGTTTTGGTAGATCGCCATCGGGTTCTCCATCTGCAGTTGGACCGAGGGCGGATGCCGTGAAGTCTTGGCACCACCCCGTCTGCACGCGCGCCATGCGCGTGCTTCAACAACAGACGGAGATCAAATCAGAAGTGGTGGATTGGTTTGCAGGTGTGGCGTGCAGACGCGCTGAGCTTCGAGGCGAAGAGTCGAAACGATGGTCGGAGCGACGGCGTCCACGATCTCGGCCGGCGTCCCAAAGACGAATGCCAGTGGAGCTCGCGGAGATTCAGGAGCACTGGCCTGAATCGACTGGAGCTGTTGCTCCGCACAGCAGTCGCCGTTCGGCTCGGGCGCAGAGGTGGGCTCCGAGCCCGGATTGCTTCGATTGCTGGGAGCTGTCTGGTGGCAGGGAGGCGTTGATGGCTCGGCGGCGCCCGATCCGATTTCAATCGCTGTGGGCACTGCGGGGCACAGAGCGAGGCACACGGTGGGCACCGCAAAGGCCCAGATGCCAAGCAGAAGTATCAGAGTGCGTTTCATCATCGACTCTACGGGCGAAATGCCCGAACCAGAAAGGGTATCGGCATGACGCCTCCACAGCTAGAGACCCCCTGCGCGCCAGATCCGCCGTGAATCCCCCGGGGCATTTCGGCCCGGCGGCGATTCTTCCCTGGGTGGTGTCGGATGAACTGCAGCCCATCGGCGATGCCATGTTTGGGCAGTGCCGATACCGCCTTCGCGCTTACTGCGATCCGAGGTGCAGGACCAACCAGAACATCCCAAAGCCTGTGCATCCGAGCGACGTGAGAAAAAGGGCGCGGTAGATCATCACCGCAAGGTGGTGGGGTGGGCGTCCGGCACGTGTCTGGGATGTCCGTGCCGGACGCCCGACCGCTTCATTTCGAAGCGGCCCGAAACCGCCTTGACCGATCGCCCACCCACTCGACGTGCCCGTAACAGCTCGAGGATTGTTCCCGCTCGGCCCTGGGTGGGAATGCTCAGAAACGGAATCGACCTCCAGACCATCCAAGTCAGCACAAACGACAACCTGGGTACGTCCCGTGCTGTCGCACCGGTCAGTAGCGCAGCCTTTTGATCCGGAGAGCTGATCGATCCAGCTTCGTTGCGTTCGGTCGGTTTGCGGTCTTTGTCGCATGGCATTTCCTTAAGGAGGGGGAAAAGGATCTGCATTGCTGTCGACAAGATTGCGCAGGAAATGCGATCGGATCAGGGCCAGAACGGGTCAATCGCATGACCAATTCGGTTCGATTTTGCCTGAGAGGAGCGCGGAGGGCGCGTTCAGGTCTTCGGAGTGTCCAGGTTTCGGATGAGCTCGATCAGCTCCGACTGGTTGCTGACGCCCAGCTGTCTGTAGATCGATTTCAAGTGATTGCGAACCGTATGCTGGCTGATGTGGAGTTCTGCGGCGATGGCGGGAACGCGTTGCCCCGCCACCAGGTGAATCAGGACTTCACGCTCCCGGTCTGTAAGCGATACCAGATCGGGGTGGTCGATTGGTACCACCGACTGTGTAGCTATCGTCGATGTGAGGCCGATCGTCTGGAGTTCGAGGGCGATCCGCTCGAGGCTGCTGCGCACGGTTTCGCTTTGATTGACGCCGACAGGTTTTGCGGTTTGAACCGTCGAGAGTTCGATCACGACATTGAAGAACGGGCCGTCCGGGCCCGGATATCGATTCGGGATCAACAAGATCGGAAACGTCGTGAAGTCCTTTCGCTGGGCGACCGTGATACGCGCTCGAATGTCGCCCGCTTCGACGGCCCGCAACTGCTCGGTAACGCGTTGGTCCAATTCCTCTGGGATCAGCTTTCCCAGCGGGAGACCAATCAACTCACCCGGCTCGTAGCCGAGCCAGCGCGTCAAGATGTCATTTGAGAAGACGATCGTACCGCCTATGTCGCGACCGATCAGGCCGCAGTTCAGCTGCTCGATCGCGTTTGCGAGATCGCGGTGTTGGGGTTCGAGTTTGAGGCCGTCGGTCATGGCAATCTCCGGCCTCCCAGCGTAGCGGAGCCAACTCTGTGAAACCGCTGGGCGTTCTCATCGGGTGATGGCAGGTGCTTCAGGGCGGGCCTCGGGAAGGGTTATCCTGTTTGCCGAGATCGAACCCGTGGAGTCGAGGAGGTTGAACCCGTGAAGTTACGCGCCGTAGTCGCGATGATGGAACACGAGACGAACACCTTCTCGCCGGTTCCGACACCACTGCGGCGTTTTGGCAGCCCCGACGTGCCCAGAGGGGCCGAGGCCTATCGCCTCTTCAAGGGCACGGGCACCGGGATCGGGGGGTTTCTCGATGTGGCGGACGAGGCGGGGATGGAGACCGTCACGCCGATCGCGGGCAACGCGGCCCCGAGCGGCCCCGTCGAGGCGAGCGCTTACGCGGCGATGTGTGATGCGATCTGTGAGGCGATCAGCCGGGGCTGCGACGTCTGTTTTCTGGATCTACACGGCGCGATGGTGGCCGAAACCACCGATGATGGAGAGGGGGTGTTGCTCGCAAGAATCCGCCAGCTCGCGCCCGAACTTCCGATCGGTGTCAGTCTCGATCTGCACGGGAACCTCACCGACGATATCGTTGACAATTGCACGGCCCTGGTCGGCTACAAGACCTATCCCCACATCGATATGTACGAGACTGGTGAGCACGCGGGTCGCATCATGCTGTCGGCCCTCGAGGGTTCCGTCCGGCCCGTGATGTCCTGGGGCAATCGGCCGCTGCTCGCCCAGACCCTGTGCATGGGGCACGAAGACCGGCCGATGGGGCCGTTGATCGATCTGGCGCGCAAGGAGGAGGGCGCGGGCCTGCTCGCGGCAACGGTCTTCGGCGGGTTCCCGCTGGCCGATTTTCCGAGCGCGGGCCTGTCGGTGGTGACCGTTGCCGATGGCGACAGGGCCATGGCAGATGCGGCACGCGATCGTCTGCTCGACGCGGCCTGGCGCGAGCGCGAGGCGTTCATCTTTCGATCAGAGCCTCTGCCCGAAACCATCGCGCGCGCGAAGGCACTGGATGGCGGACCGATCATCCTGCTCGACCACGCCGACAATGCGGCTTCAGGCGGGACACAGGATACGGTGGCTGTGCTGAAGGAGGTGATCCAGCAGGGGCTCGAAGACGTTGCGATGTTTGGCATCTGCGATCCCGAGGCCGTCGAAGAGATGGCGCTCGCGGGAGTCGGAAGCCGCATCGCGCTGAGGCTCGGTGGCAAGGTTGCGATGCCGAGCATTGGATTGCCGGGAGAACCGCTCGAGATTTCAGGGACCGTCCGCGCGCTGACCGACGGAGATTACATCGTCACCACCGCGATGGGGCGAGGCACCATCGAGTCGATGGGGAAGACCGCCGTGCTCGATACGGGAAACGTGCAGATCGTCGTCTGCTCGCGAAACTCTGAACCGTTCGATCTCGGTTGCTTCCGCAGTGTCGGAATCGAGCCCACCCAGAAGAAGTATTTGATCCTGAAGTCGCGGATCCACTACCGGGCGGGTTTTCGCGCGATCGCGCAACACGAACTTCCCTGCGATGGTGTGGGAGTGACGAGCAGCGACAACAGCCTGTTCAAATTCGAGAAGGTGCGCCGGCCGATCTTCCCGCTCGATTCCGATGCGAGCGCTTGAGGTCGCTCAATAGAGCGGCTGACCGGGGAGGAGGGGCGGCATCGGGCAGTCGATGCCGTCGGCGATTGCGCGAAAGAGTTCTCCTTCCGCCTGGGTGACTTCGCGATCGGCCGCGATGCAGGCCGCGCAGGCCCTCAAGAGTTGTTCGCGAGTGCTCGGATCGGCCTCTGCGAGTTTTTCGAGTGCGCGATCGAGTTCTCGAAGTCCGGCGCGCTCGCGCGGTAGCAGTGCGAGATCGACCCCCGGCAGCTGCGCTGCGCCCAGTTCGAACGCGGTGCGAACCGAGTCTTCATTGGGGCTTCCGGCATGAGCCAGAATGGAGAGTACTACCGCACAGGGCTCGGAGAGCTTGCGCAGCGAAGTGTGGCGGATGCGCGATGGTTTCACCCGCTCGAAGTGGGGCCGCAGGTGGGTGAAGACCATGCGTTGCAACACCCACTCGAAGAGTTCGATCTTCTCGTCCGCGACGACGAGCGCACGCAGGTTGGTCTTGAACGCCTGGTATTGGTCAGGTGACAGGGCACAGAGAGAGGGGAGGGCAATGTCGATCAAGGGCATCCGGTAACGCGCTTCGAGTTGCTCGATTTCCGGAAGCAGGCGTCGCGTTTCAGTCTCGATCCCCGGCTCTCCGAAGCGCGCGAGCTGATCGAATTGTCGATTGCGTGGATCGTCTTCGCGGTCGATCAGCAGCGCGTAGATCACCGCTCGCGCTCCGTAGGGTTCGCGCGCGGCGTTGACGACTGCGGAGGGCAGGCGCTCTACGAGCGCTGCCGCGTAGGCGATGTGTTCGGCGGTGGGCTGCCCGACCTGCCCGATCGCACTGCTTCCGGCACCGACATCGCCGGTCGCTGAGTCGACGGCGGCGGATCCTCCAGCCGTAAATCCCGCGGTTCCGGCCGCCGCACTGCGCATCGCTTGAGCCCGCTCTCGCCGGGTCCCAGGTTGCCAGTTCGGGTCGAGCCGCCGGATGCGTTCTTCGAGCGGTGGATGCGTGGCGAACAGCATCTGGAACCCGCTTCGCAATCCCTGGCTGAAGAAGAGATGGCTCGCCTCGGGGGCGTTCGGGCTCGCGAGAATCGAGCCGCTCTCGTATCCGCCGATCTGTTTCAATGCGCCCGCGATGCCGTCCGGATTTCGGGTGAACTGGACGGCCGACGCGTCTGCGAAGAACTCCCGCTGTCGGCTCACGGAAGCCTTGATGAGGTTGCCGAAGAACGTCCCGAGGAAGCCGATCACCATCAGTCCCAGGCCCACCGCGACGATCGGTATGCCGTTGTTGTCGCGGCTGCTGCTCCGCCGATGGGATCCCGTGAAGAGCGACGAGCGCAGCAGGAAGTAGCCGATGATGCCGATGATGAGAATTCCGTGGATCACCCCCATCAGCCGGATGTTGAGTCCCATGTCTCCACTGAGGATGTGGCTGAATTCGTGTGCAATGACCCCCTGGAGTTCGTCGCGGCTGAGCTGTTGAACGCAACCCCGCGTGACACCGATGACGGCATCCCCGGGCGAAAAGCCCGCCGCGAATGCGTTGATGCCCTGTTCGTCTCCCAGCAGATAGACGGGCGGCGCGGGTATGCCCGACGCGATGGCCATTTCTTCCACGACGTTGAGCAGCCTGCGCGCGTCCGCGTCGCGGGTGCCCGGCGGGATCAGCGCTCCTCCGAGCGCTTCCGCGACCACGGATCCTCCACTTCTCAACTGGGCGATCTTGTAGAGGCTCCCACCTCCCACCACCACGACAGTGGCGAGCGCGACGCCTAGCGCGAGATCGGGCTGCCACCACAGCGGGGAGACCACCATCTGCTCGGTGTTTGGGCCGGCCTGCTCCACGCCGGTGATCAGGACCGCCAGTAGATAGAGCATGCTTGCAATCGCGATGACTGCGAGACCAAAGAGCGCGACCAGGCGCTTGGTGTTGCGGCGCGCGGCGTCCTGGTTCTCGAAAAAGTTTGTCGACATCGATCAGATCAGGAGAACGAGACTTTCGGAGCCTCCGCGATGGCCGCACTGTCGAACTCGAGCAACGCCGCGTCTTGTGTGTGGCCGAACATGCCCGCGAAGATCGTCGTGGGGAAACTCTGCCGGTAGATGTTGTAGGCAGTCACCGCATCGTTGAAAGCCTGCCGGGAGAAAGAGACCTTGTTCTCGGTCGACGTGAGCTCTTCGGTGAGTTGCTTCATGTTCTCACTGGCTTTGAGGTCCGGATAGGCTTCTGCGAGAGCCAGCAGCCGCCCCATGGCGCCGCCCAATACGCCTTCCGCACTTGCGAGATTCTGGATGGCACTCGGATCGCCTGGGTCGCTGGCTGCGCGTTGCAGGCCCGACATCGCCTGATTGCGCGCCTGGATGACGGCCTCGAGGGTTTCGCGTTCGTGCGACATGTACCCCTTGACGGTTTCCACCAGGTTGGGGATCAGGTCATAGCGGCGTTTGAGCTGTACCTCGATTTGTGCGAAGGCGTTCTTGTAGCGATTCTTGAGCGCGACGAGCTTGTTGTAGATGCCCATCACGGTAGCCCCGAGCACCAGGATGATTCCGCCGATGACGATCCAGGTCATGAGACTTCTCCTCGTTTAATAGGATCGAATTCGCCCGAAAGCCCGGGACTGCCATACCCCGCGGACCAAGCGATCGAGCGAACGCAAACCAGGTCAGATCCTGCTTGATCGCCGTCAGGCTAGCAGAAGGAATTCGGAACGTGGAGTTCGGCTGATGGCAAAAGCGGTTGTGGGTCGAGGATCGGGACGCCGAAGATTCAGGCCGAGCTGCGCTTTCGACTGGGCGTGTTGCAGAATCGACGAGAGTTCGTTCAGATCATCCGCGAGCCCCTGGTGGGCCGCGTCCGTCTTTCGGAGTTTGTTGCGCGTGCGGTAGTTGCCGTCCTTCATCGACTGCACCTGGCGTCGCAGGGGGACGGTCGGGCCGAGAAGCACGTGAGTGTAGGCGATGGAGAAGCCCAGTATCGTCAACACGAGACCGCCGAGGATCGCAGCTCCCACGATGCTGAAATCCTGGGTCTGGCGAAGAATCTGCTCCTGAAACGACTCGGGTACATTGGTCATCACCATTGTGTATAGCTCCGCGTATGCGGAGTAAACATGCCACGCAAAGAGCGACATGAACACAACTGTGATGAGCAGGAGGTAGAAGGGAAGCCGAATCTGCGCTCCAAATTGCAGAACGCGGAACGCTCGCCTCGAGTCAAATCCCATGAGCGATCGCACGAAGTTGCTGGCCACTGGACGAAAGACCTCCTGCCGCTTCTAATCGGAACGTGAGGCGCGCAGCTTGAGGCTCTCGGGGGATAGATGCCGCGCACCTGGCCGGGATTCCGCACCGATCGGAGAATTGCAGGAAACCTGGATGATTCCAGCGGCCCTCGCACACTCTGCGGGTAAACCAGCGCTGGTCGCTGCGGGCGATCAGGCTTTGGCGAGCCTGCGGAAGACGTCGTCTGGGTTGTTCGAGGTTGAATCGTCCTCGGCGGCCGGAGCATCCTCGAGGTCGCGCATCACAGCCGCGCAGACGCTCAGGGTGTCCTCTACGCCGCGCTGTTCGAGTTCTCCGGGCATCAATTTTTCGAAGACGACGCCCAATTCGGCGACAGTGAGGGTCTTTGCTTCCAGCCCGGCCGATTTCACCGCAATTCGAAGCGTGCCACGGGCCTCGAGCTGACTGAAGCCCGTGTGTTGCTCCAGCTTCTGAGCGGCGAAGTCAAAAAGCGACGTGTCCATGGGTCAGTTCTCCGCGACGATCGGATGCGGATCCGAACCAGTGACCCAGCGTTGGTAGGCGGCTGGAGCGAAGTAGGCCAGCCAGATCATCGCGAGCGCAGCGATTTCCATGAGCCCAACGAGATTGTCCAAGGTGGACGACCAGTTCTGGGTGGCCCAGTAGTCGATGTATTGACCGACGACCACGAAGTCCACCAAGGCCCAGAACATCCCAGCGAGCCCCAAGAGCAGATATCGATGGCCCACGATCGGTTCACACAAGCCCAATCGAATGCGTGGTCGAGTCATGCCGTAATGGTGGAACCCCTCGACCCCGAGCCAGATTCCAGGCGTGATTTCGCCGACCCATTCGAGCCACCACCAGCTGTTTCTAAGCGGGTCGACGCCCTCGGGATCTCCCACCAGAAAGGACCCCGTGATTCCGACGATCAAGCAGAATGCGATGCTGGCGGCCAGCCATTTCGCCCAAGTCGACCTTCGGCGAAATAAGAGGAATGGGAAGAAGGCAGAGCCAAGGCTGCCCAGATTGGTAGTGAGGCGCGACGCGATGAAGATCTGCGATTCTAGAGCGGGCTGATCGTGAAACCCGATCGAGAGGATCCGGAGGGCGTAGTACGAACTCCAAACCAGAAGAACCGACCCGAGCAGAGATTCAGGTCCCGATCGGGCTCGGGCGCCGAGCCAAACCAAGCGGGATCCGAGCGCGAGGTAGACCAGACCCGAAGCGACGGAGCCGATGTAGTCGAACGCTTCCACCGATCAGGCCCCTTCGGTCTTTGCCGCGGGAGCGGCACCCGCAATCCGACGCTGGTAGGCGGCGGGAGTGAAGTAGGCCAGCCAGATCATCGCGAGCGCGGCGATTTCGAATAATCCAACGAGATTGTCCAAACCGGCTGACCAGGACCGGGTGGCCCAGAAATCGATGAATTGGCCGATGATCGCGAAATCCAACAGCGTCCAGGATATCCCCGCGAGCCCCCAAAGTAGGTATCGGTGGCTCACCATCGGTTCGCAGAGGCCCAACCGAACGCGCGCCCGGGTCGTGCCGTAATGGTGGAGTCCCTCGACTCCGATCCAGATCGCAGGCGCGATCTCGCCGATCCATTCGAACCACCACCAGGCGTTTGCAAGCGGTTCGACGCCCTCTGGATCTCCTACCCAGATGGAACCCGCGGTTCCGAGAATCATGCATATCACGACGAGGGCGACCAGGTATTTCGCCCAGGCCGACCTTCTGCGAAAAACGAGAAACGGGAAAAAGGCAATGGCGGCATTGCCCAGATTGGCAGTGAGGCGCGATGCGATGATGAGCTGCGATTCGAGAGCGGGCTGACTCTGCGACGCCATCGAGAATACCCAGAGGGCGTAGG
Organism: Deltaproteobacteria bacterium; assembly: GCA_019313605.1. Classification (GTDB taxonomy): domain Bacteria; phylum Myxococcota_A; class UBA9160; order UBA9160; family SMWR01; genus JACZVU01. The sequence goes on along the minus strand of JAFDAW010000037.1, from coordinate 11,648 downwards.
ACAGACCCCAAATCAAGAACGTCAGTCCGATCAGCCATTCGGAAGCCGATCGGGTTCGGATGCCGAGCCGAAGTAAGCGGGCGCCGACTGCGAAGTAGGCGAGGCCAGAGATGACGGAACCGATGTAGGCGTTTTCTTCCACCGTTCAGGCCTCTTCCGGTTCTGCCGCGGGAGCGGCACCAGCAATCCAACGCTGGTAGAAGCGCGGCGGAAAGTAGATGAGGTAGACGAGCGCAACGGTGGCGACTTCAATCGTGCCATTCACGCGATCCAAGGGTATCGACCATGAGCCGTTGGATTCGAACCCGGTGGTCTGGTGCATCAAAATCCACGAATAGATTGCCGTGGCGACACCCGTGATGCCCCAGAGCAGAAAGCGGTTGCAGACGAGCGGGTCGCACAAACCCATTTGCACGCGCTTTCGCGCCTTCGGGTATTCGATGAAGCCCTCGACGCCAACCCAGCTCATTGCCACCAAGCTGGCTGCCCATTCCACCCACCACCAGGCGTTGCTGATCGGCCGGACGCCCTCCCAGTCTCCCACGGCAATCGACCCCGCCACGCCCGCAAGCAGGCTGATCGCGATCGCGAAGACGAGATATTTCGCCCAGCGCGAGTGATTGCGAAATGCGACCCAGGTGAATGAGGCGAAGAAGATCGTCCCCACGTGCGTAAAGATGCGTCCTACGAAGAACAGCGGCTGGGTCAGAGGTTGATTGGCTGTCGCAATCGGAATCTGCCAGCAGGCGTAGGCGAGTCCCCAGAGGAAGAAACTTATGCCGAGTAGTAGATCGGGTGGCCTTTGGGATCGCCAACTCAGGCGGATCAGGCTGAAGCCAACGGCGAAGTAGAAGAGGCCTGCGATCACGCCGCCGATGAATCCACTCTCTTCCATCTTGCCTGGCTCCCATTTCAAGCTCTCGACGGTTATCGGGGTTCTTCGGGAGCCACTTGAGATCGGAAGGTTTGGCGGTGTGACTGCGTATCGACGGGAGTCGGCGTTCGACTACATCGCGGGATTCTCGCTCCGTACCAAAGAGGGTCGGAGTGAGCGAGGAGATCTCGCTTCTGGCACGGGTTGAATCTTGTGCTGCGAGCGCAACCCGCTCGCGCGAGCCTTCGGCGCTAGAGGCGCCAGTGTTTCGCGATCATCTGCTCGATTTCGATCAGGCCGTGTGGGAGGCAGCGGGCCGCCCAACCGGTGCCGATGAGACCCGTTCCGGCGATCGCAACCTTCTCGAAGCGATCGGCGAAGCGTCGCCCGGGTTCCGCTTCAGCACTGCTTCTTGAGCCCGAGCTTCTCGCGTGCCTCCTGCGGGCCGAGTACCCGAGCGCCGAGAGTCTCGATGATCTTCGCGGCTCGCTCGACCAGTTGACCGTTGCTCGCAAACACCCCGCGCTCGAGGTAGAGGTTGTCCTCGAGTCCGACCCGGACGTGTCCGCCGAGAAGCATCGCCTGGGCGACCATCGGGAATTGCATTTGGGCGATTCCAAACGCCGCCCAATTCGCACCTTCCGGCAACATGTCGCGCATCACGAGCAGGGTCTGCGCATTTGCTTCTGCCCCCCACGGAATGCCGAGGCAGAGCTGGAAGAGCGGGGGGTCTTCGATGATCCCCTCTTTGATGAGCTGTTTTGCGAGCCAGATGTGTCCGAGTTCGAACGCCTCGACCTCAGGTTTCACTCCACAGGCCTTGATGTGTTCGGCCATCACGCGCAGGTGATCGACGGTGTTGAGCGCCAGGCCCGGGCCGAAGTTCATCGAGCCGCAGTCGAGGCTGCAGATTTCCGGGCGGAGTTCTTCGACGTGGAGCACTCGCTCCTCGGGCGTCACATAGTCCGATCCTGGTGCGGCCACTGCCGGGTCTGCTTCGCTCGGGATGTAATCGCCGCCCATTCCCGTCGTGAGATTGATCACTACGTCGGTGTCACTCTCGCGAACGCGCTCTACGGCTTCCCGAAACAGCGCGCGATCGCGGCCGCCTTTTCCGGTCTCGATATCGCGCACGTGAATGTGGGCGATCGCTGCCCCCGCCTTCGCGGCTTCGATCGCGGCGTTGGCGATTTCTTCGGGCGTCACGGGGATCGCGGGGTGCACGCCCACCGATTCGCCGGCGCCCGTTACCGCACAGGTGATGATCACTTCATCGTTCATCGGGTTATCCTCGCATCGAATTCGCGGTCGAAGGCCGGCCGCCACCCAGCGGACCCACGGAATGGATCCACTGCGGAAGCACGTGCATCATTCTGACGGCTGACGCTGGATCGATCAATCCCGAAGCGGGAGGGCTGCCTCCGGTGCGCTTGACAGGATTCATCACGGGAAACATGATGGAGCCCTCCCGAGCCACCGTTTGTCGCGCGATGCGATGCCGATTGCACCAGAGGTCGAGGACTGAGGATGGGCAAAGACGAAGCGAGCGAGTACGAGATTCGCGATCGGGCTGCCTGGATCCGGATGGACTGCCCCGAAAATCGCAACGCACTTTCGACGAGGCTACTCGGGGAGCTTTCGCAGCATCTTCAGGCCGCGATGGACGACCCGAGCGTTCGCGTCATCGTACTCACGGGCAGCGATGGCATTTTTTGTGCGGGTGCGGACCTCAAGAGCCGGGGATCGGGTATTGCCGATGGGGCGGGCGGTAACACGTTCGTCGAAATTCTGAAGCGGATGCGTGAAGGGCCCAAGCCGGTGATCTGCGCAGTCAACGGTCACGCGTTTGGCGGGGGCATCGGCCTGATCGCCGCAGCCGATATCGCAATTGCCGTTAACGGTGCAAACTTTGCGTTCAGTGAAGTCCGCCTCGGCGTCATTCCCGCGATCATCTCGGTCGTCGTGCTGCCCAAGCTCGGCGAGCATCAGGCGATGCGCCTGTTCCTGACAGGGGAGCGGTTCTCCTCCACCGACGCATTGGGGTACGGACTTCTTCACCGTGTCGTCGACGAGCACGAACTCGAGAGCGCGGTTCAAGCGGAGATCGATGCGATCGCGAAAGGCGCGCCGAGCGCGGTCTCCGCGGCGAAGCGACTCGTGCGCGAAATCCCGAAGCTTGCGCCGGACGACGCCTACGCGTCTGCGGCGGAGAAGATCGCGGAGCTGTTCGCCTCGCCCGAGGCCGCCGAGGGGATCGCAGCTTTTGCGCAGAAGCGGCCGCCGAGCTGGGTCGAAACGAGTGACGACGAAACCTGAGCGATCGATCCCCGGTCGATCGCCAAATCAAACGGGCGGCGTCTTGCCATCCAACGTCAATAGATCCCGGTAGAGGTCCGGGCGTCGATCGCGAAAGAGCCCCCAGGAAGCGCGGTGGGCCCGCATCCGATCGAGGTCGACCGTCGCCGTGAGCACCTCTCGCTGATCGCGGCTCGCCTCGGCAATCAATTCGCCGAGTTCGTCGGCGATGAACGAAGAGCCGTAGAAGGTCAGCTTGCCGCTGTCGCTCGTCTCGGTTCCGATCCGATTGGAGGCGACCACTGCAACGACGTTCGAGACTGCGTGCCCCTGCATCGCGCGCTGCCAGCTGCGCATACTGTCGCCACTCACCGTCAGGTCTTCGCTTCCGCCGTGAAGCTCGTTGCCGATCGCGGTGGGATAGAGCAGTACCTCGGCGCCCTTGAGACACATCGCGCGAGCGGCTTCCGGGAACCACTGATCCCAGCAGATCGCCACACCGATCGTCGCGTACCGCGTCTTCCAGGCCTGAAAGCCCGTGTTGCCCGGGTTGAAGTAGTACTTCTCCTGGTACCCGGGGCCGTCGGGGATATGGCTCTTGCGATACGTGCCGAGGTGTGAGCCATCGGCATCGAGGATCGCGATGGCGTTGAAGTAGGCGCCATTCGCGCGCTCGAAGAAACTCACCGGAAGCACGACTTCCAGTTCCGCGGCGAGTTCGCTCATGCGCTGGAGGAGCGGATGTTCTTCGGCCGGATGGGCCAGGCTGAACAGTTCCTCCTTCTGATCGGCACAGAAGTAGGGGGTCTCGAACAACTCCTGGATCTGGACGATCTGCGCACCGCGATCGGCGGCTTCACGGATGAGGTCCATGGCGTTCGCGATGTTCTTTTCGCGATCCCAATCGCAGGCCATCTGTGTCGCGGCCAGGGTCACTTCGCGCATGCTGGATTCTCCATCCGGATTGTCAAAACCTATTGCAGCGTTTCGCCCGCGGGTTGTTGCTGGGTTACGCAGCCGACGCCGCCGCCATCGGCCGCCATCGCGGTCGATGGCACCGGAACGATCTTGCGCTCCGGGTGCAGCTTTTCGAGGATTGGCAGCGCGGCTTCGTCTTCGGGGCCGCCGAGCATGGGTACGATCAGCGCGTCGTTGACCTGGTAGTAATTCACGTAGGGCACCGGATACCGCGCGGGTTGGCTGCTGCCAGTATTCGGATTCACGATCTCTTTCGTATAGGGCAGGATCGGCATCTCGATGATCTCGAACTTTCGGCCCTTGGCGTCGCGCGCTTCCCGAAGTCGGCGCAGGTTCTCTTTGCAGAGTTCGAAGTTCGGGTTGTCGCGGTTCGGCATCGTCTGCAGCAGCGCCACCCCCGGAGCGACGAATTGCACGACATTGTCGGAATGCCCGTCGGTGTGCTCGTCTTCGATCAGGCCGCCTTTTAGCCAGATCACCTGGTCGATGCCAAGGTAGTCGTGGAGGCCGCTTTCGATCTCCTCGCGGCTCATCTTGGCATTGCGATTCGGGTTCAGGAGAAATTGTTCCGTGGTGATGAACGTGCCTTCTCCATCGACCGTAAAGCCGCCTCCTTCGAGAATGAAGGGCGCGTCGTAGCGGCGCATCCCCAGCCATTCGGCGATCCGGATCGGTGAATCGTTGCAGTCTTCGTACGCGAAGCGTCCGCCCCAGCCGTTGAACTCGAAGTTCACCATCGCGACGCCGCGTTTACCGTCGGTGACAAAGATCGGCCCGCTGTCGCGGATCCACGCGTCATCTAGTGGGATTTCAAGAAGCTCGATGTTGCCGCCGATCTCGAGGTATTCCGACACGGATGCGACATCCTGCGGGCGCGCGAGGATGGTCACTTTTTCAAAGGGTGCGATTGCCTTCGCGAGAAACGCGTGCTCGTTGCGCGCCTCTTTGAGTGACCAGCGGTAAGCGACTTCCAGGGGCCAGGAGATGTACGTCCGCTCGTGGGGCGCGTAGCGGGGCGGCATCGTCAGTCCATCGAGAAAAGGGGTGCTGGGTGTGGGGGACATCGGGATCTCCATTCTTTCGGATCCAGAAAGAGAGAAGCTAGCAGGCAGTCATGGGGCGGCTACCACTCGGTGTATACGCCCAGGCCGCGCTTCTTGATCTGGCCGCCAATGATGGCGCGTTGAATTTCGGAAGTTCCTTCCCAGATGCGATCGACGCGCAAATCCCGGTACAAACGCTCCACCGGGTTCTCGCACATATAACCGCGACCTCCGAGAACCTGCAGTGCGCGGTCGACCACACGGCCGGCCATCTCCGAGCAGAAGAGTTTGAGCGCGCTCACTCGCGCGTGGATCCGCTTGCGATCGACTTCAGGGGTGATTTCTGCGGCGACGCGGTAGAGGAGGGATTTACCGGCCATGATCTCGGTTGCCATGTCCGCGATCATGAACTCGATCGCCTGAAAGTCTCGGATCGGCTGATCGAATTGAATACGACCCTCCGCGTAGTCGTTTGCAACCTCTGCTGCGCGGGTTGCCGCGCCGACGCAGTGCGCTGCAATCTGCAGGCGCGCTTCGACGAACCAATCCTTTGTGAGCGCAAGTCCCTCTCCGATTTCGCCGAGTCGAGCGGTTGCGGGAACCCGCACGTTTTCGAACGCGAGCTCGGCGTGGTCGAAGATGAAGGTGTGCATGAAGTGCGGCGAGCGGAGGTGGCGGATGCCCGGTGTGTTGACGTCGACCAGGAAGAGGGTCGGCTTGTCGGGATCACCGTCGACGTGCGCGTGCACGATGATGTAATCGGAGGCGTTGTAGGAAGTGACGAACCACTTCTCACCCGTGATCCGATAGCTGTCGCCATCGGCGATGGCCTCGGTTTGCACGCGCCGAGGATCGGATCCCGCTTCGGGTTCGGAGATCGCGAAACAGCCCCGGCGCTTTCCTTGGCAACTCGGTCGGAGGTACTGCTCTTTCTGCTCCTCGGTGCCAAAGCGCAGTGAAATCGCCGGTTGCCACATGACGGCCCAGAGTCCGCAGGTCGCACGCCCCAGCTGCTCGTTGATCAGCATCTGCTCGAAGATCGAGTAACCCTGTCCGCCGTCTCCCACGCTGTGATTGATACCCGCAAAACCCCAGTCGCAAACCGCCTTGCGCAGTTCGGGTCGGCTCGCTTCGGGCAGGCCGCGATTCTCTTCTACCTCGAGTTCGTGGGGCTGGAGAATCTGCTCGCAAAACTCCCGGGCTTTGGCGCTGAGCTTCTGATGTTCGGGGGAAAGGCCGGTATCCATTTGGAGGTGAATCCTCTGTGGGTATCAGGTTTCGCGGCGCGCGATCACCAGGGCATCCACTGCCACGCAACCATCCGGTGACGCAATCAAGGGATTGACGTCGAGTTGTTCGAGTGCGTCGCCCAGATCGTCGGCGAGTACCGAGAGGTGCGCAATGGCGCGGCACAGGGAAGCGACATCGGCTGCCGGTTTTCCCCGCAAGCCGTCCAGCAACCGGCGCGCCTTCAGGTTTCCGAGCAGGCGTTCCGCTCCGTTCTCGTCGATTGGAGCGAGTGAAACGGCACTGTCTGCGAGCAGCTCGATCAGCACACCACCGGCAGCGACCATCACATAGCTTCCGAACTGCGGGTCGCGAATCGCGCCGAGGGCGATCTCGACACCTTCCGGAACCCTGCGCGAAACGCTGACGTGAGCGCCAAGGCGCCGCTCCAGATCGCCGTATGCGGCTTTCAACGCCTCGGAATCCTCGAGGTCGAGCACCACACCGCCCACTTCGCTCTTGTGTTCGATCCCCGGCTCTGCGGTCTTCAGCACGACCGGGTAACCGATTTCCGCGGCGGCCTGGAGAGCCTCGTCTTCTGACGCAGCCCGCACGGCCTGCGCGACGGGGATTCCGTAGTCGGCGAGCAGCGAGAGGCTTTCGACCTCGTCGAGAGGACTCGGCTCACCTAACCGTTCGCGCCAGCGCTTCGTCACCTCGGCGGGCGGCGGGGGCGGCGGTGTGGATTTGGGTCGGTTGAGGAAATCTCGGTAATCGAACATGTGCCGGAAGGCTTGCAGCGCCTCACGTGTGCCGTCGAGGACAGGTACGCCGAATTCTGTTAGTTCGCGGGCGATCTCCCGGTGATCGACCCCTGAGTAGTTGGTCACGAAAGCCACGGGCATGGTTGCGCTCTCGGCGGCTGTCTTCGCCACCTGGGCGAGATTTCGATGGTGGTAATGGCCATCCCGGATGTCGGAAACGACGACCGCCGCAGCCGAATCGGGATCTGCCATCAACGCTTCCAGGCAGTTCTCGAAGATATTGACCGCGTTGTGACCGACCCCCCACGCGTCGAGCGGATTGACGGGTTCGAGCCCGGGGTCGAGGTGTTTGCGCAGTGTCTGCTTGGTTTCGTCGTTGATCCGAGCGAGCGGAACCCCGGTGTCCGCTGCCAGATCGATCAGCAGTTCACATTCGCCACCCGAGTCGTGAATGCTCGCGAGCCCGCCCGCAGCCGGCCGCGCCGGGTGCGAAAAAAGCAACAGCGCGGCGGCGAGTTCGTCGAGTGTGTCGACGCGCAACACCCCGTAGCGTTCGAAGAGCGCGCGGTAGGCGGCGTCGTCTCCCGCCAGTGCGCCGGTGTGGGTGCGGGCCATCGCGGCGGCGGCCGGTGTGCGGCCGGCCTTGAGGACGACTACCGGGATCTCGCGCCGAGCAGCCTCGGAGAGGGCGGCCTCGAAGCCTTCGGGGTCGCGGATCGATTCGATGAAGAGGCCGACGACACCCGTTGATTCTCGTTGGAGAGCCCATTCGAAATAATCGTTCGAGCGCGTCACGAACTCGCCCCCGCTCGACACGCAGAGGTTGAACTTCATCCGCGGATCGTTGAAGGCGAGCGCGCCGTAGACCGATCCCGATTGGGCGATCCAGGTGATCGGTCCGACCTCTGCCTCGGGGTGGCATGGGTAGGCGGCGATCCGCAGACCGATCTCTTTGTTGACGAACCCCATGCAGTTGGCGCCACAGATCGCGACGCCCGCCTCCCGGGCCATCGCGGCAATTCGCTTCGACAGGATGGGCTCGCGATCGCTTTCGAGATAACAACTCGCAAAAATCGTCGCGGCCCGCGCACCGTGGCGGATCACTTGGGCGAGCGCAGCCTCGATCTTCTCGCTCGCAACGCAGAGCACTGCGTGGTCGACGGTTTCCGGAAGGTCATCGATCGACGGAAAACACGAGAGCCCTTCCACGTCGCTGTAGCGGGGGTTGATGGGATAGAGGGCGCCGCTGAAGCCTCCCGCCAGCGCCTGTCGCACGGTGTCGTTTCCGGGGCTGTTGGGTCGCTGCGACGCGCCGACAAATGCGACCGACCGAGGGGCGAGCAGCGGGTCCAGTGGGTGGGTGGCAGCGGGGCCTGGGCGTTTCACGGGTGTGGACTCGCTCATCTTACGCCCTTACAGCTCACCGCGAGAGTCGTTATCGAGGGCAAACTGCCGATCGAGACGCTTCATCCGGAGCCGACAAGGACGGCAGAGTACCAACCCCGACGGGTGCCGCTAGCTGGCGAATCCTTCGGATTCGCTTGCGGCGTCGCACGACCCCATTCTGGGGTCGCACTCCTGGCAGGCGAATCCTTCGGGTTCGCTTTCGGCGTCGCGCTCCGCGCAGTTTTTTCGGCAATTGGGCCCGCGCCGGTGATTCTTCCCGAGAATCCCGATGTATCGACTGATGGGCCTCGCTATAACTCCTGATCCGACCCCGAGCGGCGGCCGAGCGAGACCGCCGAGGCTGTAGCCAAATTGGAGGAAAGCAAGGTGAACGCAGGCGACGTAAAGAAGCGAGATCTGGCCGCACTACTGCACCCGGCGACCAACCTCGCGGTTCACGAGGAACGCGGTCCGCTGATGATCGAGCGGGGCAAGGGGATCTACGTCTACGACAGCGACGGCAAGGAGTACATCGAAGGCCTGGCCGGCCTCTGGTGCACCGCCCTCGGCTACGGGGTCGAAGAACTCGCGGAAACCGCTGCGGAGCAGATGCGCAAGCTCGGCTTCGGCCATCTCTTCGGCAGCAAGACCCACCAGCCCGCGATCGAACTCGGTGAGCGCCTCAAGCAGATGGTTCCGATCGAGAATGCACGGATCTTCTTCGCAAACTCGGGATCCGAGGCCAACGACAGCCAGATCAAGCTCGTCTGGTATTACAACAACGCGATCGGTCGCCCCAAGAAGAAGAAGATCATCAGCCGAAATCGCGCCTATCACGGCGTAACGGTTGCGAGTGGCAGCCTGACCCGCCTGCCCGCAAACCAGCGCGACTTCGACCTTCCGATTGCGAACATCATCTATACCGACTGCCCCCACCACTACCGGGACGCCGAGCCCGGCGAGAGCGAGGAGGAGTTCGCGTCGAGACTCGCCGCCAATCTCGAGAAGCTGATCGTCGACGAGGGGCCGGATACCGTCGCTGCTTTCATCGCCGAGCCCGTCATGGGGGCGGGTGGTGTCATCGTTCCTCCGCGCACTTATTTCGAGAAGATCCAGGCCGTACTCCAGAAGCACGACGTCCTGTTCATCGACGACGAAGTGATCTGCGGGTTCGGGCGAACCGGCAACCCCTTCGGCGCGCAGACGTTTGGCATGCAGCCGGATACGATGTCGCTCGCCAAGGCGCTCTCATCGGCCTATTTGCCGATCAGCGCCGTCGTGATTCCCGAATTCATGTACGAACCGATGGTCGAGTCGAGTCGCAAGATCGGCGTCTTTGGGCACGGCTTCACGTACAGCGGCCACCCGGTGAGCGCTGCCGTGGCCGTTCGCACGCTGGAACTCTACGAAGAGCGCCAGGTCTTCGCGCACGCCGCCAAGGTGGCTGAGCACTTCCAGGCGCGGCTCACGGCGCTCGCAGACCACGCGCTCGTCGGTGAGGCTCGCGGAGTCGGGTTGATCGGAGGCTGCGAGATGGTCGCCGACCAGGGCACCGGCAGGGCCTTCGCGGCGCCCGGGAAGGTGGGTGGTTACTGCATGGATCGCTGCCAGGAGCACGGGCTCATCGTGCGGAATATCGGCGACACGGTCGCGCTCTGCCCGCCACTCGTGATTGCGGAGCCCGAGATTGGCGAACTCTTCGATCGCCTCGAAAGAGCGCTCGATGACACCCTGGCCTGGGTGGAGCGGGAAGGCCTGCGCGGCTGAGTGACATCCCGGCTGGCGTCGCCGTCGTACTCATTTCAGTGGATTGCGGGGGCTCTCTAGCGATCGCGCCGATTGCGATTCGCCCAGGCGAGGCCGACGAGTCCGAGTCCGACGAGTAGGGCCGTCGAGGGTTCGGGCACAGGTGGGGTGCCCTTGATCGCCCGAGGCGGTGGCGAGTCCCAGCCGTGCCGGTTGGATAGAAATTCAAACAGTGAAGATTTGAATAGCGGGAGCTCGAAGCTCGGAGGTCCCGGAGTGCGCGGAAACAGCCCGGTCGGCGGCCCGATCGGGACCTCGAGGATTCGCGCGAGTGGAGAGGTCGCCGGGCCTGGAGACCTGAGCACGATGCTCGCGCCTTCTTCGGGAATGTCGGCCGGAGTCCTGAGGTGAGCGGATGCCAGCACAGCAGTGGGTGCGAGCCATAGGGCCAGGGCGATGATCGCTGTCGGGCGCATTCAAATTCCTCATGCTGGGGCAGTGCACCAATAGGTGGTCGCCGCGAGGAGAAAAGCGCAGGAAAACTCGCCCTTTTTGTCCAACCCTGTCGTTTTGGTTGTGTCCCGAAGATTGTGCTGATCGCGATCAAATCCCTGTGCGATCGGGGCCTTGGCAAATGGGTGCCGTAGCGTGGGCGGAAGTAGCTGTCGCCACTGCGCAATCTTCACAGCGAGCACAATCTTCAGGACACAACCATCGTTCTTGAGTCTGTCGGGCTTTTGTGTGGCCGCCGTAGTAGGAAGGCTGGGTTCCAAAGGCCCGGGCGCGAAATGCTCCACAGATCTCGTTCCGGCATGCCGATGGAGGAGGTTCACCACCGCGGATTTTTCGATGCGCATCTTGCTGGTAGACGACGAGCCTCTTCTGTTGAAATCATTCACCCGCTACCTCGGCGGCGTGTGCGGCCACGACGTCTTCTGTGCGGGCAGCGGGGGCGAGGCGCTCGCTCAACTCGAGACCGGAGAGACCGTGGACCTGATCTTCTGTGATTTGACGATGCCCGACATCGACGGCGTAGAAGTCCATCGGGCCATTTGCGAATACCACCCGCAATTGCGCGGCCGCTTCGTATTCCTCACCGGGGGGGCGACCGACGAGGCTACCGGGAGCTACGTCCGGGACTCCGGAGCGCTGGTCCTCTCCAAGCCGGTTCGCCAATCCTCGTTCGACAAGATTCTGGCCGACGTAAGCGGCGTTTAGGGCGATCGCTTGCCCCACGGCGTGAGACGTGGACCGAAGAATGGGTCCGAGAGAACCGAAACCATTTGAGTTACGGCCATTTCAGGTGGACTCCAGGCACTATGTCGCGTACTTCGC
>JAFDAW010000261.1 GCA_019313605.1 Deltaproteobacteria bacterium | reverse complement strand
CGAGGCTGCCTTCACTGAATGTCGAACTGTGAACCACCGAGCGCTGCATCCTCGTGAAAACTTTTTCGTGGATCCACTTCTTGCACAGCACCGCACCCACCGGGACGTAGCCGCCGGAAAGGGTTTTCGATAGCACCACGATGTCGGCATCGACTTCGCCCTCGTGTTCGATCGCCAAGAAACGCCCGGTCCGGCCCATGCCCGCCTGGACTTCGTCGTCGATGAACAACGCGCCGTGTTCGTGACAGAGCCGGGCCGCCTCGCGTAAGTAACCGCTCGAAGGAATGTTGACGCCTTTGCCCTGGATCGGTTCGGCGACCAGCGCGGCAACATCACCCTGACGGAGTGCCTGCTCGAGTGCTTCTAGATCGTCATACGGGATCTTGTGGCAATCGGTGAGAAAGGGTTCGAACCCCTGGCGAAAATTCTCGTCGCCATTGAGCGAAAGCGAGCCGTAGGTGAGGCCGTGAAACGCCTTGGAGCAGTAGAGAATTCCCGGTCGCCCCGTCGCGCAGCGGGCGTATTTGATTGCGGTCTCAATGCCCTCGCTTCCCGAGTTGGTGAAGAAGACAAAATCGAGCGGATGCGGCATTCGCTTCTTGAGCTCTTCGGCCAACAGTCCCGAGAGCAGCGGTGCATCCATCTTGACCAGGCTCGGGTAACTGGTGTCGAGAAACTCCTTCAATACCCGGGACACTTCCGGATGGTTCCGTCCGAGGCCAAACACGCCGTACCCAGACAGCATGTCCAGATATTGAGTGCCCGCGACATCCCAGAGATAGGCCCCTTCGGCGCGCACATAGCAGCGGTCGAAGCCAATGGTCTTGAGCGCCCGGGCCGCTACGGGGTTGATGTGGGCGGCTTGGCGTTCGTAATTCTCGCCTGCGTGGGCATCGAGTAGTTCGCGTATGTTGAGTCGATCGTTTTCGTCTTTCATGTTGGGGGAAGTCATCGCGCCAGTGAGTAGTAGTCGAGTAAGGGGCCCAGCTGCTCCTGGATCCATTTCTCGCTGAGGCCGAATTCTTCGAGACTGAATTCGTGCGCGCTCTTGAACGATTGCTGCATTTCAGTGGCAGCGTCCAGTTGGCTCTGAAACGTGTCGCTCAAGTTCCACCCAAAGTGTTTGTAGAGCATTTCCATCGCCTCGCGCGGATTGCGCGTCAAATCGCGATAGTCGATGCAATAGTACTGCTCCGCGTTCATCCTCGACCCAAACTCGAACAGGTGCTGATACCAGCAGAGCGCCAGGCGCGCATAGGACTTCGATACAGGCGAATCCTTCGCAATGTCGGGGGAATGCGCGCGCCAGACAGGATAGAACACGCTCACGTGGGAGGCGACTGACTGGTAGGGGTGTCGGATGATGGTGATGAACCGGGCGTCTGGGAACGCTTCTCGCAGGGACTCGACCGCTCCCGAGCTCTGGGTGGCCTTGGAGAGCAAGATCTTGTCGGGGCCGTTGGCGTAGAGATGCCGCTGCAGGCAGCTCCGATAATATCGCATCAATTTGCGGCGATCCTCGGCCGCAAGCGCATCCGGAAAGCCCGCCTCCCAGAGTTCATCCACATACGGGAACAACAGGTAGATGGCTTCACTGACAAAGCTGTACAAGAAGAACCCGTCGTCTTCTTCCGGTTGGTTGAACTGCAGCTTGTGCGTGTCATCCCAACCGTCGAAAAAGGTCTTCTCGATCCAACCCGCGAACTTCGAAAAAACTTGTCCGGCGTGTCCGTCCAGCCACGCGATTCCGTCAAAGAAACGCTGGTAGATCACCGCGGGAAAAATCGTCTGATAGAGCTTCACATGCACGAACCGGTCGTCGTCCAGACTCATCAGTTTCTGGGTCAATGTCGTTCCGCTTCGGGGTGGGGCGACAATGAATACGGGCTGGGTGATCGGTTGTTTGCGAAAGCCCGGAAAAAATACGTGGTCCAGCGCTCGTCCCAAAACGACGAGCAACCACATGACCCAGAAGAGTGCGGTAAAGAACAGGACATAGGCCCAGCGGCGCACGCTGAATCGGCTCTTGAAGAGGGAGAGGTGCAGAGCCCGACCGAATAGTTTGAGGTTGATGTACATGGCAAGAATTCAGGCCGAGCCTCGGACTCCGATAGTCTGGGGGGAGGTTTTCAAACCAAGAGCGGCACGCGCCCCGGGCTTCGCGAGTGCATCTACCTTGACGAGCTGATTCGGCGACTATTTTAAGCGCTCTCCCGGTTTTCAGCCAATGGGGATCCGTTGCCCGCGATCTGAAGGCGCCGTGGGAGAGGCTGTCAGGAAGCGGGACTCGCGATTGTGCGGGCGAGCAGTGATGGGTCGACGTTTCCGCCGCTGAGCAGTACGCCCCAGCGCGGTACTTCGACGTCGTGCGAAGGGCGGGCGTGATTTGCGGATTCGCGCAGCGCGACGGCCAGGGATGCCGCGCCGGAGGGTTCGAGCACCAGCCGCAGTTGGACCAGCGCCCAACCCATGGCAGACAGCAACTCCTCATCCGTCACCACTTCGATGCGCGCCACGTGCTCTTGCAGAATCGGAAAGGTCAGCGCGCCCGGTCGGCGTACGCGCAGACCGTCTGCAATCGTGCGCGGCGGTGGCACGGCCAGTCGCTCGCCCGCAATCAGGCTGCGGCGGGTGTCGTCCCCGTCCTCGGGTTCGACACCGATGATCTCAGCGTCCGGGCAAAGTGCTGCTACGACAGCCGCGCAGCCCGCCATCAACCCGCCGCCGCTCACGGGTGCGTAGAAGCGCTGCAGCGGTCCAGCCTCTTCCACCAACTCGAGCGCCGCCGTGCCCTGACCAGCCGCGATCAGCAGGTGATCGTAGGGCGGCACCGGCACCAGATCGCGCTCCTGCGCCAACTCTTCGGCACGTTGCGCGCGCTCGTCGCTGTCGGGCCCAACGGTGATGATCTCGGCACCCAGCGCATCGGTGCACGCTCGCTTCACAGCCGGTGCGTCATCGGGCATCACGATCACGGCGGGCAGCCCCAGTTCGCGCGCCGCCCAGGCCACCGCCTGCGCGTGGTTCCCCGAGCTGTGCGCCACCACACCTGGCGTGTCGCGCGGCAGCGCAGTCATCAGACTGAAAGCCCCGCGCAGTTTGAACGCCCCCGTCGGCTGCAGCGACTCGGCCTTGCACAGCAGCTCGGCACCGCCCACCACGCGATGCAGTACGGGCGTACGCAGAACGCGCCCCTCGATACGCGCGGCGGCCGCGCGCACGTCATCGAGTGTCAGAGTGTCGAGTATCGGATCGGACGGCATGGAGTCGGGATTGTAATCGCCGATGAGCCGGGTCGCCCACCACGCTCCCGGGGCCAGGGTGCTGTGTGTAAGAGAAGGAGGGAGGCGCTCCTATCCGCGCCGCGTACCCTTCCCGCGCCCTAGCGATGAGCCTTTACTGTTGCGTTGTGGGGCAGGGAGGGGCGTAGCGCCTCATCTTGAAATTTCTTGACACAAAGTTTCTGTCGAGGTTACGCTGAACTGTGCTGAAGGAGGTGCGGATGCGGAATTTGCTTTTGTGCGCGGGTGTCTCTGTCCTGCTCTGCACGGCTGCCAACGCGCTGATCGAGGTGGGAGCCCTCGACGACTCGCCGGGCTCTGCGAATGACATCGAGGTGGTGGGCGACCTCGCTTACGTGGCCGATGGCTCCTCCGGCCTGCGCATCATCGATGTCTCGAACCCTGCCTCGCCGGTGGAGGTCGGTGCCCTCGACACGCCGAGCAGCGCGTTGGACGTCGAGGTGGTGGGCGATCTCGCCTACGTGGCCGATTTCTTGTCCGGCCTGCGCATCATCGACGTCTCAAACCCCGCCTTGCCGGTGGAGGTCGGCGTGTTCTTCCGCTCGGGCTACGACGCCCGTGGCGTCGGGGTGGTGGGCGACCTGGCCTACCTGGCTAATGGAAGACTGGGGCTGTTCGTCGTGAGGGTCTCCAATCCCGCGCTTCCGGTGGGGATCGGCGTCCTCGACACACCGGGCCACGCGTTGGACGTCGAGGTGGTGGGCGACCTCGCCTACGTGGCCGATGGAGGATCCGGCCTGCGCATCATCAACGTCTCGAACCCCGCCT
>JAFDAW010000260.1 GCA_019313605.1 Deltaproteobacteria bacterium | reverse complement strand
GAGCTCGACACCGGGCGCTTTGCGAAACAGATCTTCGGCCTCCCCGGCTTCGAGGTCGCGCTCGGTTTCGATCGAGAGCGCGGCGCCCAGCCCGGCGAAGATGGGAACCTGAACGAGCGTGGTCGCGATCTTGACCTCACTACCGAGCAGCAGCGTGAGGTCGCGAATCAGCGCTAACTCTCGCTGCGTAAGGCCCTCTGCGTCGAGCCCTTCCGCGCCGCTCATGCAGTCGAACGCTACGGGACCCGGAAAGACCGTCGATTCGGGCAGCGGCTGCTGACTGAAGACGGCGATGGACTCTTTATAGAGCGCACTCATGCCGTCTTTGCCGGCCAACGACGCAGATTCGAGTACAGCACCGGTCACTCGCTTCAAACCAGCTGCGGACGCAATCGGTTGCAGTGCCATCACCAACGCGAGCGCGGGGCTCCGCGGGATCGCGAGCAGCGGAATGTTCTCGGGCACCGCGCCGTAACCCGCCACCCGCATGGGCACGTCTTCGGTGCCCGCGGTTGCACCCGACAGATCGATACACGGCACCTGCTCGTGGAGCGCGCGGCGCACGAAGTCGAGCGCGGCGGACGGCGGCGCGCACAAGAACGCCATGTCGAGGCCCGTCAAACGCGCGTCGTCGGCCTCGACGGGGAACACGCTCCCCTGAAATTCGATGTCTCGTCCGATCGAATCCTCGGTCGCAATCGGAACGATCTCGCCGACGTGCAGCGTCGAGAGATCGAGCAACTCCAACAACTCGGTACCGAGGCTTCCGGTTGCACCCACCACTCCGATCCGAAGGCCTGCGCTCGCCATCAGCTCTGCTCGAGCTTCTGCAGGACCAGATCGCCCATCGCCGCGCAGCCGACGGCCGCGAGCCCGAACTCTCCGGCGAGATCGACCGTGCGATGCCCGTCGTTGAGGACCGCTTCCACCGCAGCTCGGATCTTCGCGGCGGGCTCGGGCGCGCCAAGCGAGTGTTCGAGCAGCATCGCGGCCGAGAGAATCGCGGCGAGCGGATTTGCGGCGTCCTCACCCGCGATGTCGGGCGCCGATCCGTGGACGGGTTCGTAGAGACCGACGCCTCCCTCCCCGAGACTCGCAGAGGGGAGCATGCCGAGAGATCCGGTGATCATCGCGGCCTCGTCGGACAAGATGTCGCCAAAGAGGTTGCCCGTGACGATCACGTCGTAGTTGCGCGGCTCGCGCAACAGCAACATCGCCATGGAGTCCACGAGCTGGTGGTGGAGAGTCACGTCCGGGTAATCCTTGGCGACCTCTTCGACCACCGTCACCCAGAGCTGCGAAACCTCGAGGACGTTCGCCTTGTGGACGTGGGTCACTTCCTTGCCGCGCAGCAGGGCCGCGTCGAACGCCACGCGCGCGATGCGCGCGATCTCCAGCTCGTTATACACCATCGTGTTACGGGATTCGCGAACCCCATCCACCAGCGCATCGCCGCGCGGCTCGCCGAAGTAGAGCCCACCCGTGAGTTCCCGCACGACGAGCAGATCGATGCCCTCTACCACTTCGGGGCGCAAGGTCGACGCGCCGATGAGTGCGCGGAACACGGTGGCGGGCCGCAGGTTGGCGAACAGGCCGAGTTCTTTGCGGATGCGCAACAATCCGCGCTCGGGGCGTTGGGCGAACGGCAGGGCGTCCCACTTCGGTCCGCCCACCGCGCCGAGAAAGACCGCGCGCGCAGCGCGCGCGCGGTCGATCAATTCGTCGGTGATCGGCGAACCCTTTGCGTCGATCGACGCACCACCGAGCAGGCCCTCTTCGAACTCGAGCTCGATGCCGGCGCCTTTCGCGGCCGCTTCGAGGACGCGCACGCCCTGCTCGGCGACCTCGGGACCGATTCCGTCACCCGGTAGGATCAAGATGCGCGCGATCCCCTTCGCGGATCCAGGCTGGCTCGCTTGCGTTTGCCGATTCATCAAATTCCCCTCGGCTCCGCAGAACCACGCCGGCTCTTGTGCCACGAGATCTTATTGAGCGCGTGAAGGTAGGCCTTCGCGCTGGCCACCATGATGTCCGGGTGAGCGCCGTGGCCGATCACGCGCCGCCCGTCTTCGCCCAGCGTGACAGACACTTCACCCAGCGCGTCCATTCCGCCGGTGACGGCGTTCACCTGGAAGCGCTCGAGCTCGCTCTTGCTCTCGCAGAGCTCGGCGATCGCCTTGAAGATCGCATCGATGGGACCGATCCCGGTCGAGGTCGCCTTCTGGAGTTCGCCGTCGACCTTGAGCGCGAGGGTCGCCGTCGGCTCCGCGAACGTGCCACTCAGGATCGAGAGATCCACGAATTCGAAGCGCTGATCGAGACCGATCACCGAATCCGCGACGATCGCCTCGAGGTCTTCGTTGTAGATCGTCTTCTTCTTGTCGGCGAGATCCTTGAAGCGCCGAAACGCGGCCTGGAATTCTTCGCCCTCGATTTCGAAGCCGAGTTCCTTGAGCCGATCACCAAACGCGTGGCGCCCCGAGTGTTTGCCGAGAACCAGCTCGTTGGACGGCCGGCCGATCGACTGCGGGGTCATGATCTCGTAGGTGATCGCCGCCTTGAGGACGCCGTCCTGGTGGATGCCCGCCTCGTGCGCAAACGCGTTGTCTCCGACGATCGCCTTGTTCGGCGGTACGGGCACTCCGATGATGGTCGAGAGCATCCGACTGGACGGATAGATCTCTTGCGCGCGAATCTTCGTGTCGAGATCGCGGAACACATCCGGCCGCGTCTTAAGCGCCATCACGACTTCTTCCATCGACGTGTTGCCCGCGCGCTCCCCGATCCCGTTGACCGTGCACTCCACCTGCCGCGCACCGGCCAGCACCGCCGCGAGGCTGTTCGAAACCGCCAGACCCAGATCGTCGTGGCAATGAACCGAGAAGACGGCCCGGTCGGATCCGGGCACCTTTTCGATCAGGTAACGCATCAGCGTCGCGTACTCCTCGGGCTGCGTGTAACCGACGGTGTCGGGCACGTTGCACGTAGAAGCGCCCGCTTCGATCGCGGTCTTGAAGACCTCGACCAGATAGTCCCGATCCGATCGGGTGGCGTCCTCGGCCGAGAATTCGACGTCGTCGCAATAGCCGCGGGCCTGACGGACTGCGCGGTCCACCTCTTCGAGTACCCGCTCCCGGTTCATCTTGAGCTTGTGCTCGAGGTGAATGTCGCTGGTCGCAATGAAGGTGTGGATGCGCGGACTTCGGGCTTTCTCGAGCGCCTGGGCGGCGCGCTCGACGTCCGCGCTACCCGTCCGCGCGAGGCCGCAGACCCCCGCGTCCTTCAGCTCGGCGGCAATCGCCTGCACGGACTCGAAGTCCCCTTCGCTCGCAATCGGGAAACCCGCTTCGATGATGTCGACACCGAGGCGCTCGAGCTGGCGTGCCAGCTGGAGTTTCTCTTCCAGATTCATGCTGCAACCGGGCGATTGCTCGCCGTCGCGCAAGGTGGTGTCGAAAATGCGGATCAACTGGTTACTCATGACTCATCCCTCACTCGGCTGCGGGGGCGGTGGATCGGACAACTCCAACACGCGCCCGGTCTGGCGGCGCCACAACCACTCTACGGGCCCCGACACACAATAGGCGAGGCAGATCACAAAGAGAGTGACGCTCGGCTCGTTGATGATCAGCGCAATCGCAAAGACCATCAAAACGAGAGTGCCGTAGGAGTGACGCAAATCGATCTCCTTGAAGCTCCTATACGGAATTGCGGTCACCATCAGAAGGCCCAGAATTGCCGTGCCCGCCGCGACGAAACCCGCGGGAATCGAAAACTCGAAACCGAAATCGCGCAGGAAGCCAACGAACCACACCGTCGTTGCCACCATGCCGGCAGCCGCCGGGCTCGGCAGCCCCTCGAAGCGGCCGCGGTAACGACTCTGCGCCACGTTGAAACGCGCCAACCGCAGAGCCGCGCACGCGGTAAACAAAAAGGCCATCACCCAGCCGGTACGCCCGAGCACCTGGAGCTGGCCCGCACTGAAGGCGAGCATCGCGGGAGCCACGCCGAACGAGACCGTGTCTGCAATCGAGTCGTACTCCAGCCCGAAGCGGCTGGTGGAACGGGTGAGACGCGCGAGTCGGCC
>JAFDAW010000259.1 GCA_019313605.1 Deltaproteobacteria bacterium | reverse complement strand
TCTTCGAAGAGGGATCGGTCGTCAACGTGCTGACGTCTCTCGTCGGAAACGTCTTCGGCTTCAAAGCGCTGCGCGCGATCCGGCTCGAGGACGTGCGTTTCCCGCTGCATTACGTGATGACCTGCGGCGGGCCACCGAACGGAATTCAGGTCGAGCGCGACCTGCTGAACAAGTACGGGCGCCCACTACTCGGGGCGACCATCAAGCCAAAACTCGGACTCTCGGCAAAGAATTACGGCCGTGCGGTGTACGAATGTCTGCGCGGTGGCCTCGATTTCACCAAGGACGACGAAAATGTCAACAGCCAGCCCTTCATGCGCTGGCGCCACCGCTTCGAGTTCGTCGCTGAAGCCGTGCACACCGCACAGCATGAAACCGGTGAGCGCAAGGGGCACTACCTGAACGTAACGGCTGGTACCGTCGAAGAAATGTTCGAGCGCGCAGAGCACGCCAAGTCCCTCGACATGCCCATCATCATGCACGACTTCCTGACGGCAGGATTTTCAGCCAACACTTCCCTCGCGAACTGGTGTCGCAAGAACGGGATGTTGCTTCACATCCACCGGGCGATGCATGCGGTGATCGACCGAGACCGGCACCACGGAATCCACTACCGGGTTCTGGCGAAATGCCTGCGTCTTTCTGGGGGCGACCACCTGCACTCCGGTACCGTCGTCGGCAAGCTGGAAGGCGATCGCCATGCGATCCTCGGTTGGGTCGATCAGATGCGCGAAGATTTCGTCTACGAAGATCGCTCGCGCGGTCTGTTCTTCGACCAGAACTGGGGATCGATGCCCGGCATGTTTCCGGTCGCGTCGGGCGGAATCCACGTCTGGCACATTCCCGAATTGCTCAGCATTTTTGGTGACGACTCCATCTTCCAGTTTGGCGGCGGGACACTCGGGCATCCCTGGGGAAACTCTGCGGGCGCGTCCGCGAATCGAGTTGCCCTCGAGGCGTGTGTGGAGGCCCGGAACCAGGGCCGCGATCTCGAGAAGGAGGGACCGGACATCCTCGAGAGTGCCGCGCGGAACAGCCCGGAACTGGCGGAGGCAATGAAGACCTGGAAGGAAGTTCGCTTCGAATATGACACGGTCGACAAGCTCGACGTAGCAAGCGGCGAGCCTGTCGTTCAGCAGCAAGGGGGGAGAGGGAGATGAACCAACTTCGCAGTTACACCTCACGCATGACCCGCCCGACAAATCGGAAACTCGGGACGTTTTCGTATTTGCCGGAGATGGATGCGGCGCGGGTTCGAAAGCAGATCGAGTACATCATCGAGCAGGACTGGAATCCGGTGATCGAGCACGTCGAGACGGACCGCGCGACGGAGCACTACTGGTACATGTGGAAGCTCCCGTTTTTCGGCGAGCGCAACGTGGACGCAATTTTCACCGAGATCACAGCTTGTCGTAAGGAATTCCCTGGGCATTACGTTCGAATCGTCGGCTACGACAACGGGCGTCAGACGCAGGGGGCACGAATCGTGGTCTATCACGGCGATAGGCGGACGAACTGAGCGTTGCCGACCCGGCTTCCCGAAGCTAGGCTGCGCGCCCGAATGACGACGGAACAACCCGAAGGAGAAACGTAAATGAGCCATAAGATCGTAAGCCAGTGCACGGCCCGCTTGAACCGTTCTGAGCAGGCCGTCCCCGGAAGCAACCCCACCTTCATGGAAAAGGCATCGAAGGGTTCGGCAGATGTGGTCTTCCTGGACCTCGAAGATGCCGTCGCGCCGGACGAGAAGGAGCAGGCGCGCAAGAATGTGATCGAGGCGCTTCACGAACTCGACTGGACGGGCAAGACCGTCTCGGTGCGGATCAACGGGCTCGATACTCAGTACATGTACCGCGACGTGGTCGACGTGATGGAGCAGGTGGGCGACAAGCTCGACCTCATCATGATCCCGAAGGCTGGCACGGCATCGGACATCTACATGGTGGATGCGCTGGTCAATCAGATCGAGATCGCGAAGGGCTACACGACGCGCATCGGCTTCGAGATGATCATCGAGACGGCACTTGGCATGCAGAACGTGCACGAGATCGCCAGTGCGTGCACGCGGAACGAATCCCTGCATTTTGGCGTGGCCGACTACGCGGCTTCGACGCAGGCTCGCACCATCAACATCGGTGGGCCGAACCCGGATTACTCGGTGCTCACCGACGCCGATGAGGCTGGGAAGCGAGATCTGCACTGGGGCGACATGTGGCACTACGCGGTTGCCCGCATGGTCGTCGCGGCGCGAGCCAATGGTCTTCGCGCGGTTGACGGTCCGTTCGGCGACATCTCGGATCCCGACGGGTTCGCGGCTCAGGCGCGGCGCTCGGCAGTGCTGGGTTGCGAGGGCAAGTGGGCGATCCATCCCTCGCAGGTCGACGTCGTCAACGAGATCTTCAGCCCGAGCGAGGAAGAGGTCACGCGTGCAAAGCGTGTGATCAGTGCGATGGATGAGGCGAAGCGCGAGGGTCGTGGTGCGGTGACGCTCGACGGCCGGCTGATCGATCTCGCTTCGATTCGACAGGCAGAGGTTCTCGTTCGCAAGGCAGAGGTCATCAGCTCGAACGGATAGAGCTCAATCACCAACCCCGTTCGGGCGCAGTGCGCACATCAGGCGGGCAGGCAAAACGGAGTCAGAAAATGGATCAAGGTAAGCACTTCCTGTTTATTCCGGGGCCCACCAATGTGCCCGATCGGGTGTTGAGATCGCTCTCACAACCGATGGTCGATCACCGAGGCGCGAACTTTCCGGAGTTCAGCAAGCCTCTGCTCCAGGACTTGAAGAAGCTCTTCAAGACCGAGGATGGGGAGGTCTTCATCTTCCCCTCCAGCGGGACCGGTGCCTGGGAGGCCACACTGCTCAACACACTCGCTCCCGGGGATCGGGTGCTGTGCTCCCGATTCGGGACGTTCAGCCACCTCTGGATCGACATGTGCGAACGCCTCGGTCTGAAGACCGATGCGCTCGAAGTGGAGTGGGGCGAGGGCGTTCCGTTGGAGCAGTATCGCAAGGTTCTCGAGCGTGACGAGCAACACGAGATCCGCGCCGTACTGGCCTGTCACAACGAAACCGCGACCGGCGTCACGAGCAATCTGGCCGGTGTGCGCAAGGTGCTCGATGACCTCAATCACCCGGCGCTGCTCTTCGTCGACGGCGTGAGTTCGATCGGGAGCATCGACTTCCGCATGGACGAGTGGGGAGTCGACTGTGCGGTGACCGGCTCGCAGAAGGGTCTGATGCTGCCCGCGGGATTGGGCATCGTCTGCGCGAGCCAGAAGGCGCTCGAGGCGCGCAAGCAGGCGGGACTGAGTCGCTGCTACTTCGACTTTGAAGACATGCGTGCCACGAATGCCGACGGTTGGTTTCCATACACGCCGGCGCTCAGTCTGCTCTACGGCCTGCGCGAATCGTTGGACATGCTCTTCGAAGAAGGGCTGGACAATGTCTTCGCGCGCCATCACCGGCTCGCCGACGGCGTTCGCGCCGCGGTTCGCGGTTGGGGACTGTCGTTGTGCGCAAAGGGCCCCGAGTGGGAGTCCGATACCGTGAGCGCGATCTACGTCCCCGAAGGCCATGACGCGAAGGCGGTCATTCACAACGCCTATCACACCTACAACCTCGCTCTCGGGGCGGGTCTGATGCAGCTGGCGGGCAAGGTGTTCCGAATCGGTCACCTGGGGGATCTCAACGATCTCATGTGCCTCGGAGCGATCTCGGGTGTCGAGATGGCGATGCGGGACGCGGGGATTCCGATCGAGCCCGGCAGTGGTGTCGCCGCCGCGCAGGAGAGCTATCGAAAGGCCGCAGCCGCCGCGTCCAAATAGAGCGGATCACGAAACGAGTGACGGGGCGCTTCGGGCGCCAGCGTGACTCTTCAGTGGCTGGAAAATCTTCCGCCAGGTCGCCGATTCGGCGGCCTGGCGGAACTCGTTTTGGGGTTCGAACGCGCGCTCAACAGGTTGCTGAAATACTCCGGACCGAGCCCGGTGCGGAGATTCGGGCCGAGGCGCGGAGATTCGGGCCGAGGCGAGCTGGCCGAAGGCCAGCGATGCTAGCGACCGCGTCGCCGTCAAGGCGCGAAAACGCAGCCATAGCGGCGCTACGGCGAGGTTTCGCAACGCAGGATTCGACCCGAAGATCCGTGCTGGGCGACGGGAGGAGTTTTTCAGCATCCTGTTAACCCGAGATCAGGCACAAAGGCGCCAGAAGAGTGCCATCACTGTGACCAGGACCGCAGCGATGACGACGGGCGGCGTCCAGATGGAACGCTGACCGGGTGAGTCGCATTTCGCGTGAAGGGCGGCCGCGTCGGGTTGCGAATCGGATCGGCTGGGAGCGGGGCCTTCGGTCGGCCCATCGACTCCCATCGCGATCGCGGGCGCTTCATCGGCGTCGATCACGGTGGCAACCAGGACGGTCACGTTGTCACGTCCGCCGTGAGCGTTGGCCAGATCGACCAACTCAGCGGCCGCGCTCGACGGCGACTCGCGCGCAAGGACTTCGGCGATGGCGGGGTCGTCGAGTTCGCCCCAGAGTCCATCAGAGCACAGCAGGAAGCAGTCTCCCGAGCGGAGGTCGATCGCAGCGGCGCTGGGGTCGACTTCGGAACCCACGCCGATCGATCGCAGCAGAACGTTCCTCATCGGATGTACGCTGGCTTCTTCGGCGCTGATCCGCCCCTGGCGAACTTCTTCGCAAACCCAGGAGTGGTCTTCGGTGATTTGATCGAAGCGCCCATCGCGCAGCCGGTAGGCTCGGCTGTCTCCGACGTGGGCCACCCATCCCTCGTCGGATGGTCCGATCAGGATCGCGACGCCGGTCGTTCCCATCCCGTGCAGTGCCGGATCCGAAGCGCCGACGCGGTGAATCTCGTCGTTTGCGGCGCGAAAGGCGCGCACGAGGAGCGTCTCGGCGGCACCGAAGTCGCGCTCGAAGATCCCTCCAATGGTTTCGAGAGCCAAACGGCTGGCCGTTTCGCCGCCCTGGTGTCCACCCATGCCGTCCGCAACGACGAGCAATCGGTAGCCATCCGCATTTTCGAATTCACCGCAGACATCTTGATTGGCGGACCGGACGCGACCCACGTCGCTTCGGGATGCGATCTGGACTTGTCGAGAGCGGATCGAATTCATTGCGACCGCCCCAAACGATAGCGAACGGAATTCGCTCGCGGGCCTAGAAGCGTAATTCGAACGCTAGGCCGGGTGCCCATTCTCCGGCGAGTGGGCTCTGGATGCTGAAGATGAAGTTATCTTTGAGATCCAAACTCAGGCCTCGGCTGTACTCGGATTCGTGTTGATCATCTGCATGAGGCCGAATTTCGAACCATCGCTGACCCGAGAAGACCTCTTCTTCACTCGGAACGGACCCAGCGTAGACCGTGTCCCAGTGCTCTCGTTCCCAGGGCCTCTCGTCCGCGAGGGCCGGTGCGGCGAGGAGGCAAAGCGAAGCGGCGATCGTAAGCGCCAGGTTCGCGCTTAGAATCATGGCCTGATGCATCGTTGATGCCTCCTCGGTTGCTCCTCAATGTGCAGCCAAATGCTGCAATCGTTGTGCCTATCTAAGCGGTGTCGCGTCTTGATCTGCGTGAGCGCGCTCCAGAGGCTTTCCCGACGTGATCTGTTGCCTCGGAGCGCGGAAAGGTGCGGTTTTACAATCCGAGGTGTAGATGGACCCATTGAAGTTGCACAATACCGACTGTTCTGGGTGACACAGTTGCGCATCTGCTGCGATCAGGAGGTTGCCGGTGGCGCGCTTTGTGGTGGAGCAGTTGCGAATTCGTGACTGATATTCCGGCTGATTGCGCATCGCTGGGAGTCCACTCCAGTCGCCACGTCCGGCCTTGAGTCTGGCTCGGAGAGGCCTCAGGCGCTGCGGGGTTGCTCGGCGAGTTGCGCCCCTCAAGGGGCGCTTCTCGGTTGCCGACTTATCGAGTGGAGCTGGAGGAGACGCGATGGAGACCAAGGCCGAACCGGTTGGAAGAGTGGCGAAACCCGGACTCCAGATCGAGGATCTCCGCTCGGACGTCGCGCGGCTTTCGGCTGAAGATTTTAAAAATCAGCACGGCAACGCGTTCTTGCTGCTCAGTACGGCGGGCTTCAAGCAATCGAAAAGTGCCACCTCGACAGAGGTGCTTTTGCTGGATCTGGATGAAGACATCGGGGAGCGTACCGCGGGTGTGTCGGTTCGGATCCTGCCGATTCGAGCTG
>JAFDAW010000036.1 GCA_019313605.1 Deltaproteobacteria bacterium | reverse complement strand
ATGTGCTCCAGGTCATCGATCGCGTCTACGGCTTTCGCGCGAAGGTTTCCAAAGCGGAGACGGAGCTCGGCGGTGGCAACACCAGCGCACTCGTTCAGCTCGTCGAAGTTCGAAGCAACGACGAACTCGCCACCGCTCAAAACGACGAACACGTCATTGCGGCTGTCGACTATCTGCTCAATTACGCATTCGAACAGCGCGCATCCGACATCCACCTCGAGCCGCGCCGAGACGACGCGGTGGTCCGCTTTCGGATCGACGGCATCCTGCACGACATCGAGACGGTTCCGCTCTCGGTGCACGGTGCGATTACGTCCCGCATCAAGGTGCTCGCGGGCATGAACATCGCCGACCGGCGGCGCCCGCAGGATGGCCGCATCAAGACCCAGCGCGCGCAGCGCGAGGTCGAACTGCGCGTGTCGAGTTTGGCGACAGCCTTCGGCGAGAAGGTCGTGATCCGCGTATTCGATCCCAGCGTCCTGCTCGCCGACCTCCACGACCTCGGCTTCAGCGTCGACGAACGCGAGCGCTACGAGCGCTGGATCACCTGCCCCAACGGCTTGATCCTCGTGACGGGTCCGACCGGTTCCGGCAAGACGACCACGCTCTACTCGACGCTGCGGTATCTCTCGGGGCCGGAAATCAACATCACGAGCATCGAAGACCCGATCGAGATGGTCGACCCGCGCTTTTGCCAGATTCAGGTCAACCCGCAGGTCGATGTGACCTTCGCATCGGCGCTGCGCGCGATCTTGCGACAAGACCCCGACAT
Organism: Deltaproteobacteria bacterium; assembly: GCA_019313605.1. GTDB lineage: Bacteria > Myxococcota_A > UBA9160 > UBA9160 > SMWR01 > JACZVU01. Next base: position 21,126 of record JAFDAW010000036.1, on the reverse strand, counting down.
CATCATGGTCGGCGAGATCCGCGACAAAGAAACTGCGGACATGGCCGTTCAGGCGGCGCTCACCGGCCACCTCGTCTTCTCGACGGTGCACACCCGCAACGCCGCGGGTGCGGTCACGCGGCTGATCGAACTCGGCGTCGAACGCTTCCTGCTCTCGAGCGTGCTGCGCGGGATCTTCGCCCAACGCCTGATCCGTCGCATTTGCGAGAATTGCGCGGTCGAGAGCTACCTGAACCCGGATCAGATCGCCGCGTTGGGCATCAAGGTCCCGATCGAGCGGCGTGACAGTCTGCGCGTTCGCTCGGGCGAAGGTTGCGTGTCCTGCCGCTATACGGGTCTCTACGGGCGTACCGGCGTGTTCGAAATGCTCGACGTCGGGCGCCGCATCCGCACGCTCATCAACGAGGGCAAAGACGCCAACGAGATCCACCACGCGGGCCGCATCGAGGGGATGGAGCCCCTGCGCGACGCCGCCGTGCGAAAACTCGCGGACGGCGTCACGACGTTCGAAGAAATCGTTCGCGTCACGGCGGACTCCGAATGAGCACAGCCTGTGTGGAAGAACTCCAACTGCTGATCCGCTCGGGCTGGAACCTGATCGCGCTCGAGAGCAGCGAGGAAGATCGCGCGCTCGGACTGCTGCGCCGCATCGCGCAGGCGACGGAGCGCCGTTGCATCACATGGACGCTCGCATCTGGACTCGACGCACGGGAAATCGATTCTCCGCTCAAGGAGCGCAAGGCCAAGCTCGCTGACGGTTCCGGCTCGGGCTCGTTGAATGAAGGCGTCATCGGGATTACCGCCTACGAGGATCCCGCGGTTTTCGTCGTACTCGACGCCCATCGGCTGCTCGACGACCCGATGGCGATCCGCCGCCTTCGCGATCGACTGCCGCAGATTGCCGCGCGCCGCCAGATCGTCGTCCTGCTGGGACCCGTGCTGCATCTGCCCATCGAGTTGCTGCGCGAAGCCGCAATCCTGGAACTCCCGCTGCCAAACGAGGCCGAACTGCTGTCGCTGTTCGAACGCCTCCACGAAAAACGCGAAGACACCCACTCCAAAGACGCCCAATCTGGTTCGCAACTGCTGAATTCGGCCGCGCGCAGCGCACTCGGGCTCACCGGATCGGAGGCCGTACGCGTCTTTCGCAAGAGCTGCGCGAAATCGCGCGGCCTCAACGACGATGCGGTCGAGGAGATCGTGCGCGAAAAACGCCGTGCGCTCGGGCGCACGCCCGCGCTGAGCTTCCACCAATTCGACGGGGGGCTCGGTGATGTGGGCGGGCTCGGCGAACTCAAGCTCTGGCTGCAAGATCGCCGTCGGGCCTTCGGAAGCGAGGCGCAATCGTTCGGCCTGCCGACTCCGCGAGGCCTGCTGCTGCTGGGCGTCCAGGGTTGCGGTAAATCCCTGTGTGCGAAGGCCGTTGCGCGCGAGTGGCACTTCCCGCTGCTGCGGCTCGACCTCGCTGCGACGTTCTCGAGCGGAACGCAGAGCCCCGAGCAGGCAATTCGCGAGGCCGTCCTGGTCGCAGAGTCGCTCGCACCTGCGGTGCTCTGGATCGATGAGATCGAGAAGGGGTTCGCGGCCTCAGAGTCGGATCCGAGCGCGAGCCGGGTATTCGGCGCATTCCTCACTTGGCTATCTGAAAAGGACTCGCCGGTCTTCGTGGTCGCCACCGCAAACGACGTCGCCGCACTGCCGCCCGAGCTGCTGCGGCGCGGGCGATTCGACGACCTCTTCTTCGTCGACCTCCCCACCGAGAACGAGCGCGCCGAAATCCTCGCGATCCACCTCCGGCGACGCGGTCGCGATCCGCTGCAATTCAAGTTGGCGGATCTGGCCGCCCAGGCCGCGCGTCTGAGCGGCGCCGAAATCGAACAAGTGGTGACCGCCGCACTCTACGGCGCATTCGCGGAATCGCGCGAACTATCGGAAACCGATCTCGAGAACGCCATCCACGACACCGTTCCGCTCTACGACACCTACGAAGAGCGCATCAAGGAACTCCGCGACTGGGCGAAGGGGCGCGCCCGCCCGGCTTCGGTCGATGCCAAGATGGTCGAACTCTTCGCGGAGAGCTGAGGGCCCGCGGCGCCCACGCCACCGCGCCCGAAAACCAGGGGACTTCCAGGGCCCGGATCCACTAAGATCCCCGCATGGAAGACTCGAGCATCCGGATCGAGCGAGCCCAAAACCTCTGGTCGAGCTTCGCGCGCAAGCACGAACCGGTGGCCCGAGCCACCGAGATCAACCCCGATCCTCAACAGGATCTTTCCGAGATCGGAGGTCTCGCGGCCGCCAAGGAAGAGATCCAGACCTATGCGTGCGCGGCCACGGATCCCGCCGTCTACGGGCGCTGGGGCACCTATCCGCCGTCCGGTCTGTTGCTGATTGGGCGCAGAGGTGTTGGCAAGCGATTGCTCGCCAAATCACTGGCCACGCTGACCCAATCGTCCTTCATTGTCGTAACGGTTCCGCGCCTGGTCCTCGAGATCATCCACGAAGGCGGCAAGGTCGGAGAACTCGTCACCGCGTGGTCGCAAGCGCTCTCCGAAATTCCGACTTCGACGATCCTCTTCAACGAACTCGAGTTTTCACAAGCACAAGAGATCGGAGCCCGCCGACCCGATCTACCGGTGGGCCCCGTAATGGACTTTCTGCTCGACATCATCGACCGGACCGTCGCCGCAGGCACCCATCTCATCGTCGGCTCCACCAATCATCCCGACACCCTGCGCCAGGCGTTCGTCCAGCCCGGACGCTTCGAGCGGGTGGTCGAAGTCACGCCCGCCTATCCCGGAGACATCGTCGAGGCACTCGAAATTCACGCCCGCGCATCCGAGAAACGAGCGGGGCACGAGTTGTTCGACAGCGTCGATTGGAAGTCCGTCGTCGATCGCTATCGCGATCCGGCAACCGGCGACTGGATCCGCATCATGCACGCCGTCTTGCGCCGAAAAGCGCGCCACGAAGCGTCCGGTGAAACCGCCAGCAGCGTCACCACCCAGGACCTGTTCGACGAGGTCGACCGATCGCGGCAGGCCCACAATCAGATCGCGGTGCCACACTCCGGGAATTACCTTTAGGCCGTGAGCACCTGGCTTGTCACCGGCGGCGCGGGTTTCATCGGCTCGAACTTCGTTCGCGCCGCGCTCGAAACGCCGGTGGCCCGCATCGTCGTCCTCGACAAGCTCACCTACGCGGGAAGACTCCAGAACCTCGCGCCCATCGCAGAAGATCCACGTTACTCGTTCGTCAGAGCCGACATCGCGGACCGCACTGAGGTCGCTGCGGTCTTTCGCGAGTACCAACCGACCGCAGTCGTCAATTTTGCCGCAGAGAGCCACGTCGATCGCTCGATCGATGGACCGACGGCTTTTGTCACGACCAACATCGTCGGCACCTTCGAACTCCTGGAAGCATCGCGAGAACTCCTATCCCAAAGCAACGAAGCGGCGCGCCGCGATTTTCGTTTTCTCCACGTCTCGACCGACGAAGTCTACGGCTCACTCGGCCCCACAGGAGCCTTCGAGGAAACGACTCCCTACCAGCCGAACTCCGTGTATTCGGCCAGCAAGGCCTCCGCCGACCACCTGGTGCGCGCCTACCAACAGACCTTCGGGATTCCTTCCATCATCACGAATTGTTCGAACAACTTCGGCCCGTATCAACTTCCCGAGAAGCTGATCCCATTGATGATCCTCAATGCGATCGAGGGCAAGCCGCTGCCGATCTACGGGGATGGCGGAAACATCCGCGACTGGCTCTATGTCGAGGATCACTGCGAGGGAATCCTGCAGGTCCTCGAGCGCGGACAGCCGGGCGAGAAATACAACATCGGCGGGGGCAACGAGCGAACCAATCTCGAAATCATCGATGCCCTCTGCGAAGAACTCGAAGCCGCCCTTCCCGCCCCCGACAATCCGGCATTGAAGAGCGCCGGGGCCGCCCGCTACGCGGACCTCAAACAATTCGTCAGTGACCGCCCCGGGCACGACCGGCGTTACGCGATCAACGCGGAAAAGATCCAGCGCGAACTCGGCTGGCAGGCGAAGATCGGCTTCGAAGCGGGCATCCGCGAGACGGTCCGCTGGTATCTCGAAAACCGCGACTGGTGCGAATCCGTAGAAGCCGACGGCAGCCAACGCGAACGCCGCGGCACCCTCTAACCCACCGCCCCAGCAGCGCTCCCTAACTAGAAGATCCTTGAAAACGGTGGTCTTCCTTCGCACTGAGGAAACGATTCGCAGGGGACGGGGACGCAAGAGCTGTGTGCCCGGACAGACCGTGACTGATTTGACCTGAACTCCACTGGCCGGGGTCCAGTTGCCGGATCGAGTTCGAGCGAATAGCTCTTGCGTCGCGGTCCCCCAAGCAGAGCGTCACGTATCGAGAAAAAACAATCGCTCTTCGTATCGATTCTCCAAAAAAAGAGTGGAGGAACCCATACAGGGAGAAACCCCATTCGGCATCCCAATTTTGAGACTTCCCGGATTCGGGACTTCGTTACCCCTCTAGAGCCCGGAAAACGCTGCATATCGCCTGCGTGTGGCTGTTTCCCCTTTGTGTCCACGGCGGCAGTCTCCTTGTTGCCGTAGCCCTGACCCGCATCGCGCTGGTAACGCGCGTGCAAGCTGCCGCCTGGTTTCCGCCCTGCTTCCGACACCGGTCCCGAAGCCGGGAATAAACGGGAATAGAAGGGATCTGCAATCAGCAGCGGAAACGCTTGATTTACTTGTCAATTCGGGTCTGGAGACGAGTTGGCACGAGACTTGAGTAGAGGGGATGCGCGATTACACGAGGGCTAAATCTCTATGGAAGACAACCGCACCGTCTTGTTCGTAGATGACGAACCCAACATTCTCAAATCTGTTCAGCGACTGTTGCGCCAGGAAGAGATGAGCGTTCTCTGCGCGTCGACGGGCGAGGAAGCCCTCGAAATTCTCGGCCAGACGCCCGCTCAGGTAATTGTCACCGATCAACGCATGCCCGAAATGACTGGCGTCGATCTCCTGTCCGCCGTGCGCGAGCGCCATCCCGAGATCATCCGAATGATGCTGACGGGCTTCACCGAGATCAAGGTCGCAGTCGAGGCAATCAACCGCGGCGAGATCTATCGCCTGATCACCAAGCCGTGGAACGACGACGAACTCCGCGCCACGATCCGCCAGGCCTTCGAGCAGGCCGACCTCAAGGACGAGATCAAGCGACTCAACCGGGTCACCCGCGAGCAGAATTTCCGCTTGCAGGACATGAACCGGAACCTGGAAGAAAAGGTTAGAGAGCGCACCAAACAGTTGGCGAGCAAGCATCACGAACTCCGCACCGCGTACGTCCAGACCGTCGGTGCGCTCGCGGAGGCCGTCGATGCCAAGGATGCCTACACCCGCGGTCACTCCGAGCGCGTCGGCGTCTACGCGTCGAAGATCGCCCGGGAAATGGGTTTCACGAAGGAGTTCATCGAGCGCGTCTACATCGCGGGCCTGCTGCACGACGTAGGCAAGATCGGAATCCGAGATGCGGTCATCACGAAGCCGGACAAATTGACCCGAGAGGAATATGAGGAGATCCAGGAGCATCCGGAGATCGGCGCCAAGATTCTCGAGCCGGTCGATTTCCTCGCAGACATCGCGCCCTGCGTTCGCCACCACCATGAGTGGTACGACGGAAGCAACCGAGGCTATCCCGACAAGTTGCGCGGTGATTCGATCCCGCTGCCGTCTCGAATCATCCTGGTCGCGGACACCGTCGAGGCCATGACGAGCGATCGGCCCTATCGCAAGGCGATGTCGATCGACAGCGTCGTCGCGGAACTCGACAAATACGCGGGTAGCCAGTTTGACCCGGCATGTGTAGAAGCGTTTCTCCGTCTGCTCGAGCGCGAAGGAGAGTGTTTCATCAGAAGCGAATTGAAATTTGACATCTACGAATTCATCGAGGGGTAACCGGTGAGCCCAATCCCCCCGGACGCAATTGGCGTCTTCGGGTTCGATCCAGAGGCCGTGCTCTTGAAGGAGCCCGGCATCCTGCTCGATCCCCATTTTCTAAGCGCACTGCACGCAGAACTCCGAACCGAACTCGGGGACGGCGAGGCCAATCTCACGCTCCTGCAGATGGGCTTTCTCCACGGCCTGCAGGATGCATTGCGGGCCATCCAGACTGCCTTTGGTTCAGAATCGCCCGCATCCCGCAGTCCGGTAGGACCCTCTCTGGCATTTCGGCTCCGCGCCGAGGCCGACACCGCGCAGCCCGGCGCCATCTCGCTCAACGGCCTCTGGCCTGAGCGCATCGAGGCCTCGGCATACCTCGCGGCACTGGGTGAGCCCGAGCACCCGGCCTGCTTTCTCAGCGCCGGATACACGTCGGGGTGGCTCACGGGAACACTCGAAGCCGACATCCTCGCGCTCGAATCGAGCTGTTGTACGTGCGGGGGCGACAGCTGCAGCTTCTTGGCACAAGAGGCTTCGGTCTGGCGAGAGTCTGGCGACCCCGCGGCACTCAAGATCCTCGAGGCCCTGCCCTTCGCGGTTTTTCGCTCCTTCGTACAGGCCAATCTGGACTCCATGGATGACTCCGATCCCGCATCGGATCAGGTCGACCCTGGCAGCTCCGTCGTCCACATCTGGGGGCCCGTGATGGTGATCCCGTTTCAGGGCGGTGACGCCGTCCTGAACGCAGTCGAACTGATCGGCCAAGACCCGGCAGCCCGCGACGTCTCCGTGGTGGTTCTGGACCTGTCGGGAGCCATCATCGACGAGGCGTACGGCGCGCTCGCGCTCGAACAGGTCCTGGAGCTGATCGAGGCCTGGGGGGCGGAAGCCATCTTCGCGGCGGTATCCCCTCTCTCAGAAGCGACCATCGCCGATCTCGAGCGGCAGCCGCTCATGATCCACAAAGACCTCGCAGAGGCGATCGCGGCGGCGTTTCAAATCGCCGACGCCCAGCGCCACCCCGCTTGACGGCACGCGTCAAGTCCGGCCCCGGCAAGTCCGAAAACGAAACGAATGGCGGCAATACCCGATACCGGCCAGCTCGAAGAGATCTCGCAACAAGAATGGGCTCTGCGATCAGCTGCTGGCAGCCGGAACGATCGCCCAAGCCGACCGCGATCGCGCCGTTTCGCTGATCGAAAGCAAAGGCTGCAAAGAAGCCAGCGCGCTTCTCGAACTCGGTCTACTCGATCCGCGCGGGCTCGTGGCCGCACTGCGCGACCAGGTTCAAATCCGCCTGCTCGAATGCATGGCCTGGCCCAAGGGCGCGTTCAGCCTCGATGCGGGCACACCCCCTGCCGAAGCCGCCAATCCCTTCCGAGTCGATGTCTTCGCGGTGTCGCAAGCGGGGATCGAATCGCATTGGCGCGCGGATCAGGTGCTCCTCGACCTCGAGCCGAAGATCGCTCGGTTTGCGTCGAAGACCGATCGATTCTCGCCCACCCTGGAGCGGCTCGAACCGGATGATGCACTCGCAGCTTTCGCAGATGCGCTCGATGGAAAACACTCGTTCTGGGAGGCGCTCAAGCGCGCGACGACCCCGCGTTCACTGGCCGCGGCCTGGGTGCTCGACGCCGCGGAGGCCCTCGATTACAGCGCCGAATCGGCAACGACGGACGCGGAAATACCCACCGACATCGAACTCGTATTCACCGACTATGCGAACGCCAAGGCGGAAAGCTCCAAAGCGAGCAAAGGCGCTGGGGATCGCGGCTCGAAGCCACTCGAATCCAAAGCTGCGTCTGCACTGCGAGCCGAAATCACGGCGCAATTCGAAAAACTCGGAGATCTCGACTACTACCAACTGCTCGGCCTCAGCGATGCGGCAAAGGAAGCGGAGGTCAAGGCTTCCTATCTCCAGGCCGCGAAGCGCTATCACCCCGACGCGCTCGCGAAAGCCGGCCTCGACGAAGAGACGCGACTGCACGCCAACAACGTGTTCGCGAGAATCGGCAAGGCCTACTCGGTCCTCTCGAACAAACAGCAGCGGGCCGAATACGACGAAGCCCAGAATGAGACTGAAGGGCCGATCGATGCAGAGCGGCTCGCCAGCGCGGAATCGATGTTTCGAAAAGGCGAAGTATTGCTGCGATCGGGAAACTTTGCGGGAGCGATCGAGTTTCTACGCCCCGCTGTCGAACTCTGGCCGGACGAATCCGATTACTGTTCCGCGCTGGGCTGGGCGCTCTATCGAAAGATGCCCTCAGAGCCGGTACTCGCGCGCAAACAACTCGAGCGCGCTGTCGAGCTTGCGCCCGAGAGTGCGACCGCCATCCATCGACTCAGCATCGCGATCCGCTCGCTGGGAGAAAACGAGAAAGCGGATTCCCTGCTCGAGCGCGCGCGTTCGCTCGACCCCAATATCGGCTGAACGAAAGATCGACCACCGAGTTCCGGCTCGCGGACCGCGGCCGCGGTAGACTACGCCGCGCCTATGCCCGATTCGAACTCTCCCGTGCAAGCAATGACTCCGGAAAGATGACGTGAGTGCGCTCGAGATCTCCCTGTTGATCGCGGTCGGGCTCGTGGCTGGCGTCGTCAACACTCTTGCGGGCGGAGGCTCGCTGTTGACGGTGCCGCTGCTCGTGATCTTTGGATTGCCCGGCACGATCGCCAACGGAACCAATCGCGTAGGCGTTCTGGTCCAGTGCGCAGTCGCCTGCTGGCGGTTCGACGCGGAGGGGATCTCGGAATTCCGAAGCGCCCTCCCCCTGCTTCCACCCATCGTTCTCGGCTCGCTCGTCGGAGCCGCGGCTGCAACGCAGATTCCAGATCCCGCCTTCGAACAGATCTTCGCCGGAATCATGCTGCTCCTGCTGATCCCCATGCTCCGAGGGGGACTGTCGCCGTCCACTTCAGGTTCGGGCGGCCCACGTTGGTCCCCCCTGACCATGAAACTCGTCTTGTTCGCGATCGGTTTCTATGGCGGTGCAATCCAGGCCGGCGTGGGATTGCTATTGCTGTTCGCGCTGAATCGGGCTGGATTCGATCTGGTTCGCGCCAATTCGATCAAGATCGTGATTGTGACCGCACTCGTGATGACTGCGGTGCCGGTGTTCGTACTCGAACGGCAGGTGGCGTGGTTGCCCGCGGCATTCGTCTCGATCGGTTTCACGGTCGGCGCAGCGGTGGGAACGCGCATGGCAGTGATCGGGGGAGAAACCGCGATCCGCCGAGCACTGGCGATCGCAGTGCTCGCTCTAGCAGGTCACCTGTTCGGCCTCTACTAGCACCTCGCGAGCGTCGTCTTTCCACTCCACTCAACCCGGGCGGCATGAATCCGGAGCCAACCGATCCCCGTAACCCCAGACGGTGAGTCGTTTTCCGAGCCCGACCATCACCGCACCATCGCGTCCGGTCCACCAGACCGAGAGATCTTCCCCCGCAGCCCGCTCGAGCACTTCAGCGTGAGGCATCCCGAAGCGGCCCCCGCACGGTGCCGACGCAATCGCGACCTTCGCGCCGACCGCCTCGAGGAAGAGTTCGGTCGAAGAGGTTCGACTTCCATGGTGGGACAACGCGATGATCTCGGATTCGAGGTCGGTGCCGCTCGATACCAGATCGAATTCGGCGCTCGCTTCGAGATCCCCGGGCAGCAGGACGCTGCGGCCGGCCAGTTCGATCCGAACCACGAGTGATCGGTCGTTGCGCGATCGGCGCTCCGCAATCGGCAGCGGCCACAGCGGCTCGATCCTCAGATCTCCCACCGAGACCGCGGGGGAGCCCGCGCCCCGCTCGAAGACCGGGACCCGTTTTGATCGCGCCGCCTCCAACAGCGGGCCAAAGGCGGGGTCGGTGGCGGCGCCGTAAGGAGCCCAGATTTCACCGACAGACACTGCGTCGAGTACTGCCGGAGCACCACCCCAGTGATCGAGATCGCCGTGGCTGACGATCAAGACCTCCAACCGATCCACGCCGAGTGCCGCGAGTGCGGGCACGACCGCGCGCTTCCCCCAGTCGCGACCCCCAAAGGAACTCCCGGCGTCGACCAGAACCGCCGCGCGCAGACCGTCCACCAGCGTCGCTGCACCTTGTCCCACCTCGAGCGCGACCACGCGCGGCCGGGGTGGCTGTACCGATCTCGGCGGCGCGAGCGCGACCAACACGCTCACGAGGAACGCTCCCAACACACGCGCTGCCGTCGCGCGCGCCCGCAAGGTCAGTACCACACAGAGCGCAATTCCGAGCAGATAGACAGCGGCGGGCCGCGTGGATGGAGTCGTTACGGGCAGGCGATCCGAACACCAGAGCCCGAGTTCGAGTGTTCCGTTCGCGATCCAAACCGCCAGCGAGGCCAGCCCACCGCCGACCGTCTCGAGCCCACAGCCCAGTGCAAGCGCAGCCAACAGCGACGCGGGAAGTAGCGCGAATGCGGTCCACGGAATGGCCACGAGGTTTGCAAACAAAGCGAGTGGAGCGGCGCTCCCAAGCTGCCAGGCCGCAATCGGTGCCGTCACCGCGACCGCGCTCGCGGATGCGCGGGCTGCATTTTCGAAGGCCCTCGAGCGCGGCCCCAATCCGGCGGGCTCGCCGCGATCCGGGCGCGGCGCCGCGAACATCAGCGCTGCCGTGGCCGCGAAGGAAAGCTGCGCACCTGGCTCGAAAAGAGCACCGGGTTCGATGGTGAGGACCGCGATGGCCGCAGCGGCAAGGGGTTCGGCGCGAAGGCTCGAACGGCCCCGAGCGACGGTCAGGGCGAGCACCAGAAGAAACACCAATGCGCGACGCACGGGAATCGCCCAGCCCGAAAAGAGCGCATAGGCGATCGCCGTCGAGACTCCGATCCCCAACGCGATGTGCCGGGTGTCGCAGCGTGCCGCGAGCCAAGCGCTCCTGCCGACACTGGAGCGCACCAGCGCAAAGGCGAGTGAAGCGACTAGCCCCAGATGAAGCCCCGACACGGCGAGCAGGTGCGACAACCCCAACCGCCGAAACGCGTCACCCACCTCGCTCGAAAGCCCGCTGCGATCGCCGAGTGAGAGCGCGCGCACCAAGCTGCTGCCGGCGCCGAACGCGGCAATTTCGCCGGAAATCTCGCGGCGAAGTTTGCGAATGCCGCGCATCGGAGACCCGCTGGAGCGATCGGCCAGGGTGACGTGAAGCGCCGGATGGATCAATCGACCAAGCGCTCCGATTCCGCGGCGCTCCAAGCCGCGCAGGCGCTGGGGAGCCCACGGATTTTGCGGCTCGTGAAGAGCGCGCAACCGGATCATCGCGCGAATCCGCTCGCCGCGACTCGCGTCCTCCAACCCGTGAAACCCGTCTGGAGTCGCTCCGCCGACGAGGCGGATGCGTGTGGGAATCCGCAGCGCTTTCGGCTCGACGGCCCGCACATCCGCGACGTCTACCCGCAACCATTCGGGCCCCGATGCGGTATCGACCACCGTCCCTTCGATCACGACGGATTCGGCCGGCAGCTGGACCACCGCCGACGAAACACCCAACTGCACCGCAAGTGAAAAAGCGCCCGCGAGAAAAGCCAGCGCTACCGAGAGCGCACGCCACCCGATCGGCCCGCGCGCGACAACAAGCCCCGCAACCAACAGCGTGACTCCCGAGACCGCTGCGACTTCCAACCCGAGCCAACCGCGATCCGCAACCCAGATTCCAGCAGCCTGCGCGAAAGCGAGTAAAGGAAGCAGCCGCAACTGAGAAACCCGAGGACCGGGCCCCCAACCCTAGCGCCCCCACCCCCCCTCACAAACCACCCGGCCACTCCCCCACCAACCCGGTCAACTCGAACCCACCACGCAACCCACCCCAACCAGTTCCAAGAACAACCCGGTCAACTGGGCCCCCGCCGGTAGAAGCCCAGTCACAAGGAAACGGCCTGCGCGGGCAGCCACCCGGCCACTTCAATGGTCAACCCGGTCAACTGGGCCCCCGCCAGTAGAAGCCCATTCATTAGGAAACGGCCTGCGCGGGCTGGCAGCGCGGATCTGCTCGGGCACGCGCGGGTTTTTAGTGGAGGTTCTCGGGCCCCTCGCGGGACGCGAGTGCGCACATTCGGATCAGGTAGGCGGACAGCATCTGGAGGCCTTCATCGAGTTTGCGGAGTTCGCCCGTGCAGCCTTCCATCAGGCGGCGAAGCTCGTTGCCCTGCTTGGCGCCTACATCGCTCGGACCGGTGCGATCGCGGTGCACGCTGTAGGCGGCGGTCACGCCATCGAGAATCGCGGCGTATTCGGCGGCCGTAAGGCCCGGGGCAATTACAACCAGCCGTTCGGCGACCGGCCGGGAGAACTCGGGATCGATGCCGAGTTTCTCGAGATCGGAACCGACTTGCTCGATATCCAGATCTCTCGATTCGCTTGCTTGCGCTTCAAATTCAGGTTTTTCTCTCATCATCTCCGCTCCAGCCTCTGGGGGCTGTTTGAGCAAGAACGGTGCCACGCTCCGTAAAGCGGCAAGAGATCTCAAAGCCAGCTGATTTCCAGTGGCAAAGCCCCGTTTTGGAGCGCGTGGGCGCACGCGCCGTGGAGGCTTCAAATGGGTTCATCCGTTTCTTTTTGGGCAGCCGGTTTCCGCTCGCTCGCCTCTGAGGCCACTCCAGCCTCCCCAGCCGGCCGGTCGGGGGCTTCGCGGTGGCCGGTGTCATCGGGGGGGTCGGCGCGGTCGAAGAAGCGGAAAACGGTTGCGGCATCGCGCGCCGAGATCCCGGGTACCGCCTGCAGTTCGGCTTGACTCGCTGCGCGCACCGCGCGAAGCGACCCGAGTTGCCGCAGCAGCGATTTGCGCTTCGTCGGTCCGATCCCGGGCAGTTCTTCGAGAATCGACGTCATCCCCAGCTTGGCGCGGAGCTTGCGTTGGAATTCGATCGCAAATCGATGGGATTCGTCGCGCACGTGCTGGAGCAGGAGCAGGCCGCGCGCATTCGGAGCCAGCATCACGGGATTCGCACGGGCAGGCGTAAAGACCCGCTCCGCTTTGAGCCCCCCCGAACGCCGCACGCGCGGGGATGGGCTCTCCAGATCTCTCTCCTTGGAGAGCGCGATTGCATCTCGTTGCAGTCCGGCGTCGCGCAGTGCGGCCACCAGGACCGCGAGTTGGCCGCGCCCTCCATCGACCATCAGCAGGTCGGGCAGCGGCTCGGAATCGACCCGCGCGAAGCGCCGCTGGAAGACTTCGCGGAGGCAGGCGAGGTCATCGTCGGGAGCGGCATCGCGAATCCGATAGCGGCGGTAATCCGCCTTGCAGGGGGCACCGTCCTGGAAGACCACGCCGCTCGCCACCGCGACCGAATCGCGAAAGGTCGAAACGTCGTAGCACTCGATCCGCCTCGGAGTCTCCGACAGATCGAGTCGTTCGCGAAGGTCATCGAGGGCCGCATCGACGCTCTCGCGCGCTTCGAGTCGGCGTGAAAGCCCCACCTCGGCATTGGCGGTAGCGAAAGCCAGCAACTCGCGCAGTCGGCCGCGACGCGGAACCTTGAACGACACCTTCTTGCCCAGCCGATCTCGGAGCAGCGCTTCCAACCCACCATCGTCGGCGATTTCCATCGGGGCGAGCACCTCCGCGGGAATCTGACGCCCGTGCCCGGCCCCGTAATACTGGCCGAGAAACGAACTCATCACTTCGCCATCGTCAACGCGCACATTCGAAAACCCGTAGCCCTGCGTGCCGATCACGCGCCCCTCGCGAACGTGGAGCACCTGCACTTCGACCTCGGCGCCATCGCGCACGAGGCCGAATACGTCCCGGTCCACGAGCTGATCGGAAACCACACTCTGCCGCTCGAAGCTATTTTTTACGCTCGCAATCTGATCGCGGAGGCGAGCCGCTTCTTCGAAGCGCTCCTGCTCGCCCGCCTGCTGCATCCTCTCATTCAAATGTGCAGCCAGCTCATCGGAGCGGCCGCGCAGGAAGAGGGTCGTACCCCGGACGAGCTCCGCGTAGTCGGCCTCGCCAACCAGATCGCAGCAGGGGCCGAGGCAGCGCTTCATCTCGTATTCGATACACGGTCGCCCTCTCCGCGCGTAGTCGCGAAAGACAGCGTCGCGACACGATCGCAACGGAAAGATCCGGCGCAGCGTGGAGACGGCGGACTTCACCGTGTGGCTCGAGGTGAAGGGGCCAAAATACTGGGCGCCGTCGTGGCGAAAGCGGCGCACCTGGGTGACGCGCGGCCACTGCTCCGCCGGATCGAGGCGCAACGCGAGATATTGCTTGTCGTCGCGCAGGCGCACATTGAAGGGTGGCTTGTGGCGCTTGATGAGTTCGTTTTCGAGCAGGAGTGCGTCCTTCACGGATGGCGTGACGACGACGTCGACATCGCGGATCCGCTCCACGAGCTGCGGAATCTGGTAGCGCCCGTCCCCCCCGCTCAAATAGGTGCGCACCCGCACGCGCAGATTCTGGGCCTTGCCGACATAGAGAACGCGATCGTTCTCGCCCTTGAACAGATACACACCCGACTGGGTCGGCAGCGATTCTGCGGTCTCGCGAACGCCCATCGTCAACCCAGCCGCAGGCGCTCCGACTCGAGCTCCTCGATCCGATCGCGAAGCTCGGCGGCGCGCTCGAACTCGAGCGCCTTCGCCAATTCGCGCATTTCGCGTTTCAGGTCAGCGATGAGTTCGGGGATTTCGTGAAGCGGAATGCGCGGCAGCGAATCGGGAGCTTCCACGTGATCCCGTTCCCAGATGGAATCGCGCAGGTTCGCGATCCGCTTCACGATCGTCGTGGGCGTGATTCCGTGTTCCGCGTTGTAGGACTGTTGATGCTCTCGCCTGCGGTTCGTCTCCTCCAGTGTCGTCCGGATCGAATCGGTCTGCTTGTCGGCAAACAGGATGACGCGCCCATTCACGTTGCGCGAAGCGCGCCCGATCGTCTGGATCAGGGAGCGGGTCGAGCGCAGAAAGCCCTCCTTGTCGGCATCGAGAATCGCCACCAGAGCGACTTCCGGAATGTCGAGTCCCTCGCGCAGCAGATTGATGCCGACCAGCACGTCGAACTTCCCTTCGCGCAATTCGCGGATGATTTCCATACGCTCGAACGTGGCGATATCGCTGTGCAGATAGCGAACCCGCAAACCGAGCTCCTCGTAATACTCGGTCAGTTCTTCCGCCATGCGCTTGGTGAGCGTCGTTACGAGCACCCGCCCGCCGTCTACCACGCAGCCGCGAATCTCGCCCAGTAGATCATCGACTTGACCCGTAGCGGGCCGCACATCAACCGTCGGATCGGTCAGCCCGGTCGGGCGAATGATCTGCTCGACCACCACGCCCTTCGATTGCTCCAGTTCGTAATCGGCGGGCGTCGCGGACACGTAGATCCGCTGTGGAGCGCGCGCCTCCCACTCTTCTGCGCGCAAGGGGCGGTTGTCGAGCGCGGACGGCAGGCGGAAACCGAACTCGACGAGGGTTTCTTTGCGCGAGCGATCGCCGCGATACATCCCGCCGATCTGCGGAACGGTGATGTGGCTCTCGTCGAGTACGACCAGGAGATCGTCAGGAAAGTAGTTGTACAGCGTGCTGGGGGTTTCACCGGCCTCGCGTCCGTCGAGCCAGCGCGAGTAGTTCTCGACACCGTGGCAGAAGCCCATCTCGTTGAGCATCTCGATGTCATACAGCGTCCGCTGTTCGATCCGCTGCGCCTCGAGCAGTTTTTCGGCTTTGCGGAAGTGCTGGATTCGCTCCTGCAACTCCACCTGGATGCCCTCGATCGCCTTGCAAACGGTTTCTCGGGTGGCCACGTAATGGCTCGCGGGATAGATCATCGCGCGCTTGGGCCGCGAGACGACCTTGCCACGCAGCGGGTCGATCTCGGCCAGCGCTTCGACTTCGTCGCCAAAGAACTCGACCCGGATCGCGCGATCCGCTTCGTACTGCGGGAAGATCTCGACGACATCGCCGCGCACCCGGAACGTGCCGCGGTGAAAATCCACGTCGTTGCGTTCGTAGAGCATCTCGACCAACTGCCGCAGCAGGTCGTCGCGCACCAGGGGCATCCCGGTCTCGATGTAGGCGTGCATGTCGCCGTAGGTATCCGGCGCGCCGAGCCCGAAGATGCAGGACACACTTGCCACCACGAGCACGTCGCGGCGCGTCAACAGGGAGTGTGTGGCGGAGTGGCGGAGTTTATCGATCTCGTCGTTGATCGACGAGTCCTTCTCGATGAAGGTATCGGATGCCGCGATGTAGGCCTCGGGCTGGTAGTAGTCGTAATAGGAGACGAAGTACTCCACCGCGTTGTCGGGGAAGAGTTCGCTGAACTCCGAGTAGAGTTGCGCGGCGAGGGTCTTGTTCGGCGCCATCACGAGCGTCGGGCGATTGATCTGCTCTACCACACAGGCGATCGTGAAGGACTTTCCACTGCCGGTTACACCGAGAAGGGTCTGGTGCGCGTCCCCGCGATTCACCCCGTCGACGAGTGCGCGAATCGCCTCGGGCTGGTCACCCTTGGGGGTGAAATCGGTGACCAGTTTGAAATCCCGGGCGGCTGAATCGTCGCTCGCCGCCGATGCCTCCGCTCCGCCGCCGGCCCCGCGAGCGCTTCGCGACGGGCTGGAGTCGACGCTCACCCGCGTCTCCAGCGCGGCCCGTCCGGGGTATCTTCGATCGAAATACCCTCCTCCACGAGCAGATCGCGAATCCGGTCCGATTCTGCGAAATCGCGCCTCGCCCGCGCGGCTTCGCGCTCGGCGAGCAGCCCATCAATGCGCGGGTCGCTCTCGGTGGTCTGCGAGCGCGGCGTCGCGTTCTGCAGATCGAGCCCGAGAAACGCATCGAACTCGCTCAACAGCGCCCAGCGCTCCGCGGGATTCAATCCCTCGCTGCGCACCGCCTCCCAGGTCACTGCGAGTGCGCGCGGCGCGTTGAGATCGTCCCAAACCGCATCCCAGAATCGCTCTCGCAGCGGTTCGAGTTTGTCCGCCCGGCGCTCTCCATCGGCCTCGCGCAGTTCCGCGGCGTGATTGACGAGCCGGTCGTAACCAGTCGCCGCAGATTCGATCGCCTCGTCGGTGAAGGTCTGCTGCTGACGGTAGTGGGCCTGCAGGCTGAAGTAGCGAAATGCGAGCGGAGCGATTCCGCGATCGCTGAGGTCGTCGAGCACGTAAAGATTCCCGGTCGATTTCGCCATCTTCTCGCCGCGAAAATTCAGGAACTCGTTGTGGAGCCAGAACCGCACCCACGGATGGACGCCATCCGCACATTCGCTCTGTGCGATCTCGTTGGTGTGATGAACCCCGATGTGATCGACGCCCCCGGTGTGAATGTCGAATTGGTCTCCGAGATAGCGGCGGCTCATCGCCGAGCACTCGATATGCCAACCCGGAAAGCCGCGCCCCCAGGGCGAATCCCACTCCTGCTGTCTTCGCACATCCGGCGCGGCGAACTTCCAGAGTGCGAAGTCCGCGGGATTGCGCTTGCCCGGAACATCGCCGATGCGCCCTTCCGCGAGCTGGGCTTCGAGGTCGAGCCGCGCAAACTCCGCGTAGCGGGAAAATTTCGAGGTGTCGAAATAGATGCCATCGTCGATCCGGTAACTGAAGCCGTTTCGCTCCAACGCCTCGACCAGCGCGATCTGCTCGGCGATGTGCTCGGTCGCTTTGCAGAGCACCTCGGGCGCCAGGCACCCCATCCGCTCGCGGTCCCGCAGCCATTGCTCGGTGTACTGCGCGGCGATTTCCGCGGCGGTCTTGCCGCGCTCGGCGGCCGCGCGCTCCATCTTGTCTTCGCCCGCATCCGCATCATCGGTCAGATGGCCCACATCGGTGATGTTGATGACGTGGGTGACGCGATAGTCCTGCGCGAGCAGCGCTCGCTTGAGCAGGTCCGCGAGGAGTTGGGAGCGGAGGTTGCCGATGTGTTGGGGCGCATAGACGGTCGGCCCGCAGGTGTAGACGCGGGCGTGCCCGGCCTCGATGGGTTCGAAGATTTCCTTGCTTCGCGTTCGGGTGTTGTAGAGAACGAGCGGTTTCACTCCAATCCGCCCTACTTGCCCGTTTCGGCCAGGAGCGCGACCGCCTGCGCGGCGATGCCTTCGCCCCTTCCGATCGCGCCGAGGTGATCGGTGCTCGTCACCTTGACGTTGACGCAATCGGCGTCGACGCCGATCACATCCGCGATCACGCCGCGCATCTTATCGAGGTATTCGGCCAATCGAGGCGCCTGGGCGACGATCGTGGCGTCGAGATTCGCCACCGCAAAGCCGCGCTCGCGAACCCGCGCGGCGATCCGCGCAAGGATGTCCGTACTCGCGATACCGGCCAGCTCGGGATCCGACGACGGAAAGTGCTTACCCAGATCGCCTTCGCCGAGCGCGCCGATCAGCGCGCTCGCCACCGCGTGAAGCAACACGTCGCCATCCGAGTGCCCCTCCAGGCCACGATCGAACGGAATTTCGACGCCACCGAGCACGAGCGACCGACCCGCCACGAGTTGATGCGCGTCGATCCCCTGGCCAATCCTCATAGCGTTCCCCCATTTCTCATGCCGCTCTCCCCGCCTCGCACGGCTCGTCGAGCCTCATTTTGTTCACTCCGCCTCGGCTTTGCGCTGCTCGCGCAACCAGCGTTCCGCTGCGACGAGATCCGCTCGATCCGTGATTTTGATATTGCTCGCGTCTCCCGCCACCACCGTCACCGGCACGCCGATTCGCTCGACGATTTCCGCGTCATCGGTTCCGATGAAGCCTTCGGCCGCCGCCTTCTCCAGCGCTTCGCGCAACACGTCGACGCGAAACACCTGCGGGGTCTGGGCCGCGAAACACTCCGCTCGATTCGGCGTTTCGACGATCACCCCATCGCGCACCCGCTTGATGGTATCGCGGACCGGAATCGCGAGAATTGCAGCGCCACTCTGACGCGCGGCTTTGACCACGCGGCTGATCGCTTCGGTGGCGACCAGTGGCCGCGCGGCATCGTGCACCGCGACCAAGTCGACGTCCGGGGGCAGTGCGGCGAGCCCTGCCGTCATCGAATCCTGACGCTCCGCGCCCCCGACCGTCGGCTCTTGCAGGCCCTGAATCGAGGCCAGCTCGGACTCGAGGGCCTTCATGCGCGAAAGCTCGGAGGCTCCGATGATGGGGATCGCGATGTCGATTTCGGGCGCCGACGCCAGCGCCACCAGCGCGTGAACCAACAGCGGTTTCCCGCACAGGGGCACGAAGGCCTTGGGGACCGATTCACCGAGGCGCTCACCTCTGCCGGCGCCAAGCACGAGGGCTGCAACACGCATGGGCGCAGGATAGCCGAGTGGGCCGCTGAGGTGCCTGCAATCCGACGCCGGGGTCATCCAGCGCATCCAGCTGGCCAACTCCAGGGGCAATCGGCGAACCCCAGCAGACGACTTTCGGACCCATCGATGCATCCATTCGGAGCGACTGCTGCCGGAGGCTGCGGACGGCTGTTACAGTTGCGCAAAGCATCTGCACGGAGGAGCACTCGCTATGAAGTTCCGAATTTTCTGGCTGATTTTGTCGCTCGGCTCATGGGTGGCCATTGCCGCGCAGGCTGACGATCTGGGCTCCGGTTTGTCGGAGAGCGAGATGGATTCCGCCGCTGCTGATGCCGCACCGGATACAGCGGATGAACCCGCGCCGGACGCCGACGATTCGCAGGCGCTGCGCCTCTCCCTCGACGAGTCGATCCGGCTCGCGCTGCAGAACAACCTGGATGTCGAAGTCCAGCGCTTCACGCCGCTGGTCGCCGGCGAGCAGGAAACCGAGGCCTGGGGGGCGTACGATCCGGAGTTCTTCGCCGAGTTCGGTTATTCGGACACCGACAACCCGAGTTCCTTCCTCCTCGAAGGTTTGGGCGTGGGCGAGATTGGCGTGAGCAAGAGCGACAGCTATGACGGTTTCGGAGGCTTCCGCGGGCTCCTTCCCTACTTCGGCTCGGAATACAGTTTCCAATTCAACGGAGAGCGCACCACGACCAATCTGCCGGTTCAGAGCTTTTCTCCCGAGTATCGGTCTTCGTTTTCGCTGAGCGTCTCACAGCCGTTGCTGCGGGGGCTGATCTGGAACGAAGCCTGGACCCGGGTCAAGACGTCGCGCATCCGTTACGACGAATCACTCGAAAACTTCCGGCGCCGGGTGATGGATACGGTGCAGGAAGTGGAAGACTCCTACTGGAACCTGATTGCAACCAGCGAGCAGAAGCGCGTCGCCCAGAAGAGTCTCGAAACTGCCCAAGCCCTGCTCGATCAGACCGAGACGCAGTACGAGGTGGGTGTCGTATCCAAGGTCGAGGTCGTAGAAGCTCAAGCTGGTGTGGCCGATCGGGAATTCAACCTGATCGCCGCCGACAATCGCTACCGCACCGCCCAGGATCGGTTGATCAACCTCGTTCTGTCTACGGAACTCACCCCCGACTCGAAGCTCCGCATCGAACCCACGGACCCCCCCAAGGAGTACGTGACGTATCACGTCGACGCCAAGCAGGCGACCCAGCGGGCGTTCGAGCAGCGACCCGAACTCAAGATCGCGGACGACGCGATCGAGCGACAGAAGCTCGAATTGAAGTTCGCCAAGAACGAACGCCTACCCCGGTTGGATATTCAATTCAATTACGGCAATCGCGGGCTCGCGGGGAAGCAGAATCCCAGACTCCCAAATCCGGATTTCGTAGCCCCTCCCGACCCCCCCTTTCTTCCAGCCGGCACCATTTCTGAAGGCAACTTCGGCGACACCGTCGACGATTTTCTGACCGATAGTGCAGCCGATCAGATCTCGGCCCGCGCATTGCTCACGATTCCGCTCACCAACACCGCGGCGCGCTCGAGGGTCTCCCAGACCGAGCTCGAACTGCGCCGAACCACCGTTCAAAAGCGTCGACTGGAGCAGGACATCATCCTCGAAGTGCGAAAGGCTGTGCGCGACCTCGAGTCTTCCCAGGAGGGGATCGAAGCCGCGCAGCGGGCTTCGGAAGCGTCTGCCGAGCAGCTACGCGCCGAGAGAATTCGCCTCGAGTACGGCGAGTCCACGCCGTTCGACGTGCTGCTGCGCGAGGAAGACTTCGTGACCGCCGAGAGTCGCGAGATCGAAGCCATCCGGCTCTACCGCATATCGGTCACAGGCCTCAGCCGCGCGCAGGGCAGCATCTTGGCCAATCGCAATATCGCGATCGACCAGATCAGTGCGGTCCGGTAGCCAGATCACGCGAACCGACGCGGGGAAGTCGCGCCGTTCT